>JALYNB010000168.1 GCA_030773395.1 Actinomycetota bacterium | reverse complement strand
CCACTACGCGGCGGCCCAGGCCCTGGAGGCGGCGGCGGTCGAGGAGCTGGCCGAGCGCCACCCCGACCGTCCCCTGCACGCCAACATCGAGTACTGGTCCGCGGTCGTCCTGGACGCCGCGGGCGTGCCCGCCGACCTGTTCACCCCGATGTTCGTCTGCGCGCGCACGGCGGGCTGGAGCGCCCACGTGCTGGAGCAGAAACGGCTGGGCCGGCTCGTCCGCCCGAGCGCCCGCTACGTCGGGCCGGGGCCGCGCCCCGTCACCGCGATCCCGGTCGGCCCCGACCCGAACGACGACACCGTGACCCCCCTCCACCTGACCCCGGGAGCGCCCGCATGAGCACCGACACGGGCACGAGGCCCCTGCTGATCCCCGCGGACCTGCGCCCCGCGGACGGCCGCTTCGGCTGCGGGCCGTCAAAGGTCCGGCCCGAGGCGCTCGCCACCCTCGCGGCGACCGGCACGTCGTACCTCGGCACGTCCCACCGGCAGCGGGGCGTCAAGAGCGTGGTCGCTCGGCTCCGGGCGGGCCTGCGCGAGCTCTTCGCGCTGCCGGACGGCTACGAGGTCGTGCTCGGCAACGGCGGCAGCACGGCGTTCTGGGACGTCGCCGCGTTCGGTCTCGTGCGGCAGCGGTCGCAGCACCTGGTCTTCGGTGAGTTCTCCTCGAAGTTCGCCGACTCGACGCGCCTCGCGCCGTGGCTGGACGACCCCTCGGTGATCGCGACCGACCCGGGCACCCACCCGCTCCCCCGCGCCGAGGCCGGGGTGGACGTCTACGCGCTGACGCACAACGAGACGTCGACGGGCGTCGCGATGCCCGTGCGCCGGGTCGAGGGGGCGGACGAGGGCGCGCTCGTGCTCGTGGACGCGACGTCGGGGGCGGGGGGCCTGCCCGTGGACGCCCGCGAGGCCGACGTCTACTACTTCGCGCCGCAGAAGGTGTTCGCGGGCGATGGCGGGCTCTGGGTGGCGCTGATGAGCCCGGCGGCGCTCGCCCGGGTCGACGAGGTGAAGGCCTCGGGGCGTTACGTCCCGCCGTTCTTCGACCTCGCGACGGCGATCGACAACTCCACGAAGGACCAGACGTACAACACCCCGGCTCTGGCGACCCTGTTCCTGTTCGTCGACCAGCTCGACTGGATGAACGCGCAGGGGGGCCTCGACTGGGCGGTGGCGCGGACCTCGGACTCCTCGGGGCGGCTCTACGCCTGGGCCGAGGCGTCGCCGTACGCGAGGCCCTTCGTCGCCGACCCGGCCCAGCGGTCGCTGGTGGTCGGCACGGTGGACTTCGAGGAGTCCGTCGACGCCGCGGCCGTCGCAAAGGCGCTGCGGGCGAACGGCGTCGTCGACGTCGAGCCCTACCGCAAGCTCGGCCGCAACCAGTTGCGGGTGGGCATGTTCCCGGCGGTCGAGCCGGACGACGTCTCGGCGCTGACCGCCTGCATCGACTTCGTGGTAGAGCGGCTGGCCGGGTAGCGACCAGCCGCTCCGCTGGGTTCGGCCCGCCACTCCGGGTGCGCGGCAGTCCCGACGCGGTCCGGTTCCGGGGCGACGCGATCACCGGTGGGTGGGTACGGTCTCGCCACCGGCGCGCTTCCAGACCCGCGTCCCGGCCCCGATCCTGCTCACCCCGGGGGTGGACGTGCGCGTCGCTCTGATGATCACCTGCCTGGCGGACACGCTGTACCCGGAGGTGGGACGGGCGACGGTGCGGCTGCTGGAGCGGTTGGGGCACGAGGTGGTGTTCCCGCCAGGGCAGACGTGCTGCGGGCAGATGCACGTGAACACCGGCTACCAGCGCGACGCCGCGCCGCTGGTGCGCAACATGGTGGCGGCCTTCGAGCCGTACGACGCGGTGGTGGCGCCGTCGGGGTCGTGTGTGGGGTCCGTGCGGCACCAGTCGGCGATGGTCGCCCGCCGGGTCGGTGACGAGGGCCTGGCGGAGGCCGCGGAGGGGCTGGGGTCGCGGACGTACGAGCTGTCGGAGTTCCTCGTCGACGTGCTCGGCGTGACGGACGTGGGGGCCTACTTCCCGCACCGCGTGACCTACCACCCGACGTGCCACTCGCTGCGGATGCTGCGGGTGGCGGACAAGCCGCTGCGGTTGCTGCGGGAGGTCCGTGGGCTGGACCTGGTGGAGCTGCCGGGGGCGGAGGAGTGCTGCGGCTTCGGGGGGACGTTCGCGGTGAAGAACGCCGACACCTCGACGGCGATGCTGGCGGACAAGATGCGCAACGTGCTGAACACCCGGGCGGAGGTGTGCACGGCCGGGGACTCGTCGTGTCTGATGCACATCGGCGGGGGGCTGTCGCGGCTGCGGACGGGGGTGCGGACGGTGCACCTGGCGGAGATCCTCGCCAGCACGGAGACGGGCGAGGCCGCGCAGGTGCGCGCCGTGGTGACGAGCGAGGGGCGGAACCCGTGACACTCCTGAAGGGACGGCCGGACGCGGGCGGGCGGGGTCCGGTGGACCTGGGCATGCCCGGGTTCTCCCCGGCGGGCCCGCCGACGGCGCCGCGCGGGGTGGGTCACCTGCGGGGGGAGACGACGTTCCCGGTCGCGGCGCGCCGGGCGCTGGCCGACACGCAGCTGCGCCGCAACATCGGCAAAGCCACGGGGACGATCCGCGACAAGCGGCACCGCGTGGTCAGCGAGGTGCCGGACTGGGAGGCGCTGCGCGACGCGGGCAGCGCGCTGAAGGCCGACGTGATGGCCCGCCTGCCCGAGCTGCTGACCCGGCTGGAGGAGGCGGTCACCGCCCGGGGCGGGCAGGTGCACTGGGCCCGGGACGCGAACGAGGCGAACCGCATCGTCGCCGGCCTCGTCCGCGCCACGGGCAGCGACGAGGTCGTCAAGGTCAAGAGCATGGCCACGCAGGAGATCGGCCTGAACGAGGCGCTCGAGGCCGCCGGGATCGCGGCGTGGGAGACCGACCTCGCCGAGCTGATCGTGCAGCTCGGGCACGACGCGCCCAGCCACATCCTGGTCCCGGCGATCCATCGCAACCGTGCGGAGATCCGCGAAATCTTCCTGCGGGAGATGCCCGAGGTCGACCCGGGCCTGACGGACGAGCCGCGGGTGCTGGCGATGGCCGCCCGCCAGCACCTGCGGTGCAAGTTCCTCTCCGCGCGCGTGGCCATCTCCGGCGCGAACTTCGCCGTCGCGGAGACCGGCACCCTGGCGGTGGTCGAGTCCGAGGGCAACGGGCGGATGTGCCTGACCCTGCCGCAGACGCTGATCACCGTGATGGGGATCGAGAAGCTCGTCCCGACCTGGGCCGACCTGGAGGTGTTCCTCCAGCTGCTCCCCCGCTCCTCGACCGGGGAGCGGATGAACCCCTACACCTCGATGTGGACCGGCGTGACGCCCGGCGACGGGCCGCAGGAGTTCCACCTCGTGCTGCTGGACAACGGCCGCACCGCGGTCCTGGCCGACGAGGCCGGGCGCAGCGCGCTGCACTGCATCCGCTGCTCGGCCTGCCTCAACGTCTGCCCCGTCTACGAGCGGACCGGCGGGCACGCCTACGGCAGCGTCTACCCCGGCCCGATCGGCGCGGTCCTGAGCCCGCAGCTGACCGGGGTGGAGGACAACGCCTCCCTGCCCTACGCCAGCAGCCTGTGCGGGGCGTGCTACGACGCCTGCCCCGTGAAGATCGACATTCCGTCGATGCTGGTGCACCTGCGCAACGCCCACACCGAGGCCTCCCGGGCAGAGCACCGCGTCCCCAGCCCCGAACGGGTCGCGATGGCCGCCGCGAGCTGGACGATGAGCGACTCGCGGCGGTTCGCCGCCGCGCAGACCGCCAGCCGCCTCGGTCGGCTCCTCGCCAAGGGCAAGCGCGGCGAGGACCGCCGCATTCGCAGCCTGCCCGGCCCGCTGAGCGTCTGGACCACCAGCCGCGACGCCCCAGAGCCCCCCGCTCAGACGTTCCGCCAGTGGTGGAAGCAAGCCAGGAGCGGGCGATGACCGCCATCGAGCAGCCGGCCCCCAGGGACGCCCGCACCGAGGTCCTCGACCGGATCCGCACCGCCCTCGCCGGCAGCCCCCTCCCCCCGCCGGTGCCGCGCGCCTACCGCACCCGCGGCGAGCACGACCCGGGCAGTTCCGAGCTGCTCGACCTGCTCACCGACCGGCTCGTGGACTACAAGGCCTCCGTACGGCGCGCCTCCCCCGAGCAGGTGCCCGCCGTCATCACCGAGCTCCTCGCCCTGCGCGGCGCCCGCCGCGTCGTCGTCCCCGCCGGCCTCCCCGCCGACTGGACCGGCCCCGGCGTGGACGCGCTGCGCGACAATCCCGACTCGCCGCTGTCCGTCGCCGAGCTCGACGCCGTCGACGGCGTCGTCACCGCCAGCGCCGTCGCGATCGCCGAGACCGGCACGATCGTCCTGGACGCCAGTCCCGATCAGGGCCGCCGCGCCATCAGCCTGGTGCCCGATCTGCTCCTCTGCGTCGTCCGTGCCGACCAGGTCGTCGCCACCGTCCCCGAAGGCATCGCCCGCCTCACCCCCACCCGGCCGCTGACCTTCATCAGCGGCCCGAGCGCCACCAGCGACATCGAGCTCAACCGCGTCGAAGGCGTCCACGGCCCCCGCACCCTCGACGTCGTCCTCGTCACCGGCTGACCGGCTCCTACAGCCTTAACGGCCAGGTCCTGTCCCGCACTGACCCGGCCGGGCGCACCAGCTACACCTACACCCCCGACGGGCAGCCGGTCGCCGCCGTCACCGGTGCTGGACTTGGCGGTGCTGGACTTGGCGGTGCTGTACTTGTCGCTGTTGGTACCCGAGCCGGACCTTGCACCAAAGCGTTCGGATCTGCCCGACGAACCGGTGCCACCGCCGCTGTTGAACCCGCTTCGGTGCTTCTCGTTGATCGCCTGGACCAGCTCGGCTTGTGCGGCGTGTCGTCACCGGCCACGCCCTCCTTGCGGGCCCGCTCCCGCAACTCGTCCATGTACAGCCCGCGCATCTCGGTCCCGCTGAGCTCGGTGTGTCCGGTGTCAAGTTCTCGCGCTCCTACCCTGACTGACGGTCGATGTTCGACGCGCCATCCGCGGACCCGCATCCCCGTGCCGGCAACTCACATGCCACTGATCCGCGTCGTGAGGTCCCCCGGGAAGTGCTTCAGATCAGGTCGGGAGGGGCGGGTCCGGTGGCGTCGTGGCTGTGGTGGTGAGCCGGCGCATCTGGTCCCGGAAGACCCGGTAGCAGGCGCAGGCGAGCCGCTCCAGGCCGGAATGGTCGCGGACGACGACTCGCCCGTACCGGTAAGTGATCAGCCCGCTGGCCTGCAAGTGGGCGGCGATCGCGGACACGGTGGTGCGGCGAAGCCCGAGCATCGCGGCGAGGAACTGCTGGGTGACCGGGATCGGCTCCGTGCCGACCCGGTCGGCGTGGCGCAGCAGCCAGTCGGCGCAGCGCTGCTGGGCGGTGTGCCGCTGACTGCACGCCACCCGCTGGCTGAGCAGAACGATCATGGTTTGGGTGTACTGGCCGAGCAGACGCCGGCAGGTCGGCTCGAGGTCGAACAGCCCGCGCAGCGCGGCGGCGGGCAGGCGCACGGCCCGACCGGGCACCTGCACTACGGCGCGGTGCGGACTGGTCCCGTCCCCGAGCACCGCGGCCAGCCCCACGAGGCCTTCCTGACCGACCGCCATGCCCTCCACCTCCGGCGCCCCGGCGGTCACGGTCATCAGCCCGATCACCGCGGTCAGCGGGAAGTAGACCTGCTCGACCACGTCCCCCGGCTCGTGCACCACGTCCCCCGCCGCCAGCTCCACCTCCCGCATCAGCGCGCGCAGTGTCCCCTCGTCCGCGGGCAGACCCTCATTCGTCGCGCTGGCGAGCAGGGCGCCGAGCAGCTGGTTGGCGGGTGCAGTGAGCGGGACCGTCGGACACCTCGAGCTGTTCCGGGGTCTGGCCGACCCGGCTGCCATTGCCGCTGTCCCTGCCCTCCCCCTGCCCCGC
>JALYNB010000167.1 GCA_030773395.1 Actinomycetota bacterium | reverse complement strand
GCTGCGCTTCGAGGTGCACGAGGGCGACACCGGCCCCACGGAGAACCCGCGCGCGCAGCTCGAGACCCCCCACGACTTCGACGAGGGCGAGGACCGGTTCTTCGGCTTCTCGCTGCTCTTCCCCGAGAGCTTCCCGACCGAGCTGCCGGAGGAGGCCTGGGTCACCCTCGGCGAGCAGGCCTATGGCCCGAACTACGACGGGGCGGGCGGGACGTCCATCCGCGTGCAGAACGCCGTCGACGGCAGCGGCGCGGAGCTTCGCTGGCAGCGCAACGAGAGCAACGACTGGGACATCCCCTGGCGCGGGCCGAAGATCGAGGAGATCAAGGGGCGCTGGGTGGACTTTGTCCAGCGCATCAAGCTCCACCGCGACCCCGAGATCGGCTTCGTGGAGCTCTGGATGAACACGGGGTCGGGCTGGCGCAGGCAGCTGCTCGACGGCCAGGAGCGGCTGTACATGTCGACCTACGACGAGGCGAACGGCGGGGGCGCGAACAACTCGCGGCTGTCGCTGTACTACCGCCAGGACATCCCCGGCCCGCTCACCCTCTTCCATGGGCACCACCGCATCGCCACGGCGGGCGAGGGGGCCTTCGAGGCCGTGGCGCCCCGGTCCTACGGTCCCTGAGCGGACAAGCTCAAGCGCGCCCCTGGCGGGACAGCTACCTCAGAGCCGCTCCCATGCCCCGACCCGCGGCTCGAAGCCAGGAGCCCATCGTCAACAGGGGAGCGGCTCGGCGTCCGTGAGCTCCCGCGGCGCACGTGCGTCCAGCAGCAGCCCGATCCGGGGTTGGCTCGCCTGCGCGGTCGAGGCGAACCACGACGTTCCGGCGCGGGTGGCGGTGACCCCGTGAAGCCGGAGCTCGGCGTTCACGCGCCGGTACTCGTCCTCCATGAGCTTGTAGCCGCACGGCGGTCGCTCGCTGTAGCGCGTCGGAGACCGGTAGTAGTAGCGCGCTTCCCCGCTGGCTCCTTCTGCGGCGGCAGCTCGCCGCGCCGCTGCCGTGTTCGCCGCCAATCTGCCCGTCTGCTCGCGCAGCATCCGCAGCAGGGCGCGGGCCGCGGCATCGTGGGCGGTGACGCGCTTGAGGGGGGACAGGATCCCGCGTCTCGGAGTCTCGACCAGTAGGCTCGGCGAGTGTCGCAGCGCGACCTGCTGGCGCAGGACGCTCTCGTCTACTTCCGGCGAGCGGCTGGGGTAGAGACCGGTCTCGAGGCGCGCCTTGTCCAGCTCGCGAACCGAGTACCGGTTGAGCTCGCTCGAGAGGCGCCTGATCCGAGGGTCGACGTTCAGGTGGAGCGTGGTGGGGTTCGACAGGAGCACCCTGCTGGCTCCCACGTCCTTGTACTCGTGGAAGTCTCCGACCAGGTCGGGCTTGTAGTCGCGCACGACGGCGGCGATCGCCCTCGCCTCCGGCGTGGCGAGCGCCATGTGGTCCCGATTGACGTCGACGCCGTTGGCGTTCTCCCGGTCACCCGTCGCCAGCCCATCGGGGTTGGCGGTCGGGATGATGAGCAGGGTGCTCGAGCCGAGGTCCTCCACGGCGTCCCGTGCGGACTGCAGGCATGCTTCTCGTCCGGCCGGTTCCGTCCCGTGCTGGGTGCAGACGAAGAGCAGGCTGCTCTCAGCGGCGATGGCCGCGCGTGGGCGCGACGCCCCCACGGTGACCAGGCGGAGAGGGCGGCCCTTCACGGACCGGCCGATCTCGGAGACCCTGACCCGGTCGCTGGCGGCGTCGAGCTGACGCAGGAAGAGCGCTTCCTCGCGCAGCGACGTCCAGCTCGAGCCGTTGCGCTGCTCGAAGGCCGTCCTGAGGCTGGTCAACGGCGTGTCTTCGCTTCCACCGCACGCCCCGCTGACCCCACCCACCGTCACCAGCAGGATCAAGCCGATGCCCAGGCGAACTGCCATGGCTTCTACCCTAGGCCCGCGTGGTTGACCGGAGAGCTCATGTTCCAGGCTCGGGAGTCTTGAGGAGACGCCGCGCGAGAGCCGACGGAGCCTCCAGGCGGCCGGTCCGCCTGTCTATCAGCCGCCTACCGCCAGAAGCCGTGGGAAGGGCAAAGTGGGCCCAGCGCGTCTGGCGCGAGCTGCGCGGTGGGCACACCCAGGCGGAGCCACCTCCGGAGCAGACCTGGCGAAGGACAATCTGGTGCTTACGCAAGGGGTTCCTGCCCACCTCCTACGATCTGTACTCGCTCGGCGAGAACGACCCCCGGGAGTATCTCTCCGACCGCGAGCGCGAGATGACCTGGATTCTGAATTGGCCCTACGCCGGGATCCTGGACGACAAACTTGGGTTCGACTCCGTGCTCAAGCAGCTCGGTGCTCGCACGCCTGAGATTCGCGGCCTGGTCATCAAGGGGCGCCTGACTCCGCTGGATGAAGGCCGCGGCGTTGCTGGCAAGGACTGGTGGCAGGAGCGCCTCGACCGGGTGGGGCGGCTCGTGCTCAAGCCGATCTGGGGTTCGAAGGGAAACGGGGTCTCGATCGTGGAGCGCTCCGCGGCAGGCTGTCGTGTCAACGACCAGCAGACCACGCTCGACGAGCTCGAGCAGCGCCTGTCGCGGATGGACCGGTACCTGGTCTCCGACTACGCGCAGCAGGCGTCCTACGCCCAGGAGATCTTCCCGGGGGCGGCGAACTCGATCCGGATCCTCACCGTGCACGACGAGAACGGTGTCCCGTTCATCGCCGCCGCAACGCATCGCTTCGGCACGAACCGGTCAGGCAGGCCAATCGACAACTGGTCCGCAGGAGGTCTGAGCGCGGGGATCGAACTGGAGACCGGACAGCTCTCGGCGGGCCTAACGTCCTTGGACTTCAGCCGGATGGAGCGCCATGACCATCATCCCGACACCGGCACGCCCATCAAGGGCAACAGGGTCGTCAACTGGGACGTGATCCGAGCCGGCATCGTCGAGGTGGCGGCCAAGCTGCCGTTCCTGCCCTATGTCGGCTGGGACGTCGTCGCCACCGACTCCGGCTACCTGATTATCGAGGGCAACAAGCAGAGCGACGTGAACTTGTTGCAGGTTCACCGTCCCCTCCTGCGAGATTCTAGAGTCCGCGGCTTCTACGAGCGCGAGGGAATCCTCTAGCGGACGAAGTGCCCCGCGAGGGCATCCGGCGCGCATCGGTCAGTGACCACGGCCACGGGTGGCGCAAGGCGGCGATCCGGCGTCATCCAGGCCGGGCTTGGGGGAACATTCCCCCGTTGCGCCGCCCGGCTAGCGGTGCGCGTGCTCGGCCTCGCCGTGGTGGTCCCGGTGGCTCCGCTGCTGTCCATCTGAATCCGCGGACACGCGCGGACGGCCCCGCGCAGCGGGGCCGTCCTGTTCGCGCGTGTCTCGCTCGCCGGATCGCTGATGAACGCGGCGCCTCAGCAGGAGAGGCGCTGGCCCGTGGTCACCTCGTAGGGCGCACGGGAGTCGAGCAGCAGCCCGATGTCCGGTTGGGAGGCCTGGGCCGCCGAGACGGTCCACGACCCGTTGACGGAGGTGGCACTGATCCCGTGGAGACCGAGGGTGCGCTGGGCGCCCCAGTACTGCGAGTCCGTCAACCGGTAGCCACACGGCGGCGTATCGCTGTAGGTGCTCGGTGACGAGTAGTAGTAGCGCTGGTTGCCGGCCGCGCCCTCCGCGGTAGCCCGCTGCCGCGACGCTGCCGTCACCGATGCGAGCTCGGCCGTCTTCTCGCGCACCATCTTCACCATCGCGCCGATCGCGATGGACTGTGCCTTCACGCGTCGAAGCGGCGAGAGCGTGCCAAGCCGCGGCGTCTCCACCAGCAGACTGGGCGTGTGGCGGAGCATCGCCTGCTGGCGCATGACGCGCTCGTCGGCCTGCGAGCCGTCGCTCCAGTAGAGCCCCGTGCTGAATCCGGCGCCCGTGAGGGCGGGGACGGCGTACGAGTGGTGGAGCGTGCTCGCCAGCTGTCCGATCTGAGGGTCGACGTTGAGGTGATACTTGCTCGGGTTTGCGAAGAGCACGCTGCTCGCGCCCGACGTCTGGTACTCGTGCATGTCGCCAAGGAGATCGGGCTTGTAGTCACGGATGACTGCAGCCAAGGCACGCGCTTCAGGGGTGGCGAGGGCGAGGTGATCGCGGTTGACGTCGACGCCGTTCGCGTTGTGGCGGTTCGTGTGGGCGAAGCCGTCGGGATTGGCGGTCGGGACGATCAACACCGTCGTGGCGTCCGTGGCGTTGGCGTGGTCCCGTGCTCCCTGGAGGCACGCCTCGCGGCCCGCTGGCTCGGTCCCGTGCTGGGTGCAGATGAACAGCGCGGCGCTGCCGGCGGCGATCTCCGCCTTGGTGCGCGGAGCGCCGACCGTCACGAGCTGGATCGGGCGACCTTCGACCGACCGGCCGATCTCGGAGAGAGAAACGCGATCACTGGCTGCGTCAAGACCGCGAAGGAACGACTGCTCCTCTGACAGTGACGTCCACCCCGACCCACCGCGAGACTCGAAGCCGGTCTTCAGGGCGATCGGTACGGCGGGAGCGGAGGTCGGCTCCGTCGGCGTCGGCGACGTGATCGCCCCTGCCTGGAGGTTGATCGAGTCCACGATGAGGTTCCGGTCGCAGCTCGCCGACCTGTAGTCGTTGGTGAAGGCCACCCTCAGTGTGTGCGTCCCCCGGGGCAGCGTGATCGCGGCCGAGTAGTCGGCGTATGTCGTGCTCGCGACCGGCGTCGACAGTCTGGAGACGCCGTCGAGGCTGACGGCCATGTTCGGGGCCCCGCCGCACTGCTGTCCACGGGCGCGCACGACGAGCTTCACGCTGTCCTCCGCGACTGAGATGGAGCGGGAGCCGGCGCCGTTGGCCCAGATCTTCTTCGCCTGGCCGCCGCTGGCGGCCGAGTCGCTGATGACCGTGCCCGCGCTCGTCGGATCGAGCGCGAGCGCTTCGGCCTGGACCGTGGTCGCGGCCTGCGCGGCGGTCGGAACGAGGGCGAGAGCAGCCGAGGCGGCCGCCAGCGCCACGGCACCACGACGACGTCCTTCGACGCCGCGACGATTCGCTGTGAGAGACATGGAACTCCCGGTTGGTGGACCACAGCGCGTCACCGACCGGTGGTTGTGTCGGTAGCCCGGCCGACTCAGGGAGTCCCGTGGCTTTGCGTCCCGCCCTCGCGAACGGTTTGCCTTGGCGACTGCTGCTCTATGGACGGCTTGGCTTAGAGAGCGCTCTGCCGCGTTGGTCTGTTGTTCGGGCGGATCGACTCGACCTTTAGAGCTCCGCATCCACGGGGACGTGGAGCAGGGCGGTGCCGGTCATTCGGTTCCTGAGCGATCGCCGGGGAGTTCAGGCCGGGCTGTCAAGGATCATCGAAGTTCCCCACCTGTGATCACGAGAAGTCCCCGGCTTCGGCGCGGCCGGTGAGGGCGGGTCGGAGGGCGGCGAGGGCGTCGCGGTGGCGGCGCATGCGGTAGCTGTCGCCG
>JALYNB010000166.1 GCA_030773395.1 Actinomycetota bacterium | reverse complement strand
ACGCGCGCGCGTTCTGCGAGCAGTTCTTCACCTACTACAACCACGAGCACCGCCACAGCGGCATCGGGCTGCACACCCCCGCCTCGGTCCACCACGGCACCGCCGCCGAGATCCGCGTCCAGCGAGCCGCCACCCTCGACGCGGCCTACACCGCCCATCCCGACCGCTTCCGCGGCCGACCGCTCCCTCCCCGGCTGCCGACCTCCGCCTGGATCAATCAGCCCAGCAGAGAGGCCCTCATCCAGAACAACTAACGCGATCTTGTCTCAGTCGGCTTGACACCTTCCGCCGCGCCAGGTGGCGCGGGTACCACGCCTGCCCGACCAGAAGGAACGTCCAGAAGGCGATGGCGGCCCACCACCACGGGATCGTGGCCAGAGCGAGGTACAGGCTCAGGAGCAGGAACGCTCCGAACGTGACGACCGAGAACGTGCGTTGGCGGCGCGTCTCAGCGAGCTGTCGCTCGGCCAGGCGCTGTGCGGCCGCCCTGACCTCAGGCCGCTGCGGCACCGGGCCGCGCAGCGCCGCGCGAAGGGCCGCTCGCTGCTCCGCCGGTGACAGACCGGTCGCGAGCTCGCGAGCGCGCTGGTTCTGGCGGTGCGCCAAGGGCCCGAAGAGCGTGCCGCTGACCGCACCGCCGACGAGCGCGAGCCACCAGTCGTTGCCCAGGAGGTGCGCACCGACCTCTACGAGCACGTGCAGGACCTCGAGGCCGCCTGGTTCGAGGACACGAGCTCCGGTGGTCTGCTCGGCGTCATGAACGACGACGTCTCCTGGCTCGCGGCGCGCAGCGCGGACGGCACGAACCATCTGGAGCGGTGCCTCGACGTGGGCGCGCCCGCGGTCATCACGCTGGCGCTCAACGTGCTGCTCGTGGGCGGCGTGTTCGCCGCGAGCTCGCTGACGCTGCTCGCGTTCCTCCCGATCCCTGTGATCGTCTGGGGCTCGGTGCGGTTCCAGCGTCGGCTCGAGTCGCGGTACGCCGGCGTGCGCGACGCCGTCGGCCGGCTCACCGCGACGCTCGCCGCGAACCTCGCGGGCATCGCCACGGTCACAGGCGATGACGGCGGAGCGGCTGGAGGCCGAGCGGCTCCGCGAGGCCTCGGCGGGCTACCGCGCGGCCAACGTGGAGGCGATCCGCTGGTCGTAGGCGTTCGTGCGGCTCATCCGCATGGCGATCCTCGCCGGGTTCACGGCGACGCTGCTCGGCGGCGGGGCGCTGGTGCTCGAAGGGCGGCTGGAGGTAGGTATCCACTCCGTGCTCGTGTTCATGACGCAGCAGCTGCTCTGACCGCTGACAGACCTCGGTGAGGTGCTCGACCTCTGCCAGCGCGCGCTCGCGTCGCTGCGCCGGATCACCCCGGCTCAGACCTCCTGCGCGAGCAGGTCTCGCAGGGCGGCGTCCACCTGCTCGGCGTACGACGGGCTGAGGCCGAACAGCGACGCGTGCCCGTGCACGTCCTCGATGACCCGCAGCTCGCTGCCCTCGACGAGCTCCTGTTCCGCCGCGCAGTCCGTGGGTGGGAAGAACAGGTCGCTGCTGATCGGCATCACGAACGTCTTCGCGGTGATGCGCCCCAGAGCGGCCGCGAGGTCGCCGTCGGTGTGGCGGCTGACGTCGCCGTGCTGCCACTTCCACGCCTGGCAGAGCAGGTCGTTTGCGTCCATCGGGCCGAAGTAGCCCTTCGAGGAAACCGATGCGGAAGTCCTGCGGCGAGCTGAAGCCGAGCGCGCGCCAGTGCTCCTCGGTCCAGAACCGGTTGGACAGCACGTAGAGTGCGAACAGCCCGGCGTGCCGCGACAGGCCGGCACGCACGTCCTCGGAGCGCTCGTACCAGCCGCCCGCCCACCCGGGGTCGCCCTGCAGCGTCTCGACCAGCGTCTGCGCCCAGTTGACGCAGTGCTGGTACATGCGTGCAGTGCCGGCCAGGGGGGCCGCGCGCTTGACGCGGTCGGGGAACCGCACGGCCCATTCGTAGGTCTGCTACGCGCCCATCGAGCCGCCGAAGACCAGCGCGAGCTCCTCCACACCCAGGTGTTCGCGGAGCAGTCGCTCCTGCGCGACGACGTCGTCGCCGATGCGCACCCGCGGGAAGCGGGCCTGCCCGTACGGTCCGGCGAGGCTGTGCGGTGACGTGCCGAGACCGCTGCCGAGCTGGTTGACGAGGACGATGTGGTAGCGCTCCGGGTCGAGCGTGCGGCCCGGTCCGACGTATGTGTCGCGCATGACGCTGTGGTTGCCCGAGTACCAGGTCGGGATGAGCACCGCGTTGTCCTTCGCGGCGTTGAGCTCACCCAGCGTCTGGTACGCCAGCTGACAGCCGCGCAGCGTCGCGCCCTCCTCGAGCGGCAGGTCGCCGATGTCGGCGAGCTGGAACGGGCCGTGCACCTGCTCCGAGTAGTACGAGTTGTCCACGACCACATGAGCCTCCGGGCGGATCAGGGCCAGGGAGGCCCCGGGGCTCGGACTGTGGCAGCGGCCTGACCGCCGGGCAAGGCAGGTGTGCCCTCCCCGGCGGCCTCGCCGCGGCGCCGCTCACGGTGTGCGGTAGGCGCTCCTGCCGTAGACGACCGGAGCGGCGCCGGCCTCGTGCGCACCCGCGTCGGGGGCCGCCCCCGTCCACCCGTCGTCAAAGCCGGGCAGCGGGGTGCCGGCGTCGAGGCCGGGGGACCCGGGCGCGAGCGAGAACAGCCCGGCCTGCGTGACGGGGTCGAAGCCCCAGCCGGGCACGTGGACGGGCTCGCCCTTGACCCCGCCGGCCTCGGCCCCGGGCGCGGTCTTGAGCAGCCCGTTGTAGAGGTCGAAGTCGAAGCTGTTCGTCGGCGAGAGTCCATCGTCGGAGATGCTCGCGGTCGTCGCCGGCGAGCCCGTGTGCAAGATGTTGTTCCGGGTGACGGCGTTGCGCAGCACTCGACCGCTGCCGGCCTCCAGGGCCTTGTGGCCCATCGGACCGACCTGGGGCTTCAGCTGGCTGTTGTGGAACAGGTAGGCACGGCCGTCGCCGTAGAAGGTCCCGCCCGAGGTGTTGCCGCCCATCTTGAAGAGCGACTGCCCATAAGTAGCGCCGGCGTGGCTCCGCGACACGTCCTGGACGTTGCGGAAGGCGTAGAGCGGGCCGAGCGAGACCGGGGCGAGCCCGAGGCCGTGGTACACCTCAGTCATGTAGTTGTCCCAGACGCGGACGTTCATCCCGCCGCCCTCGGCCTCGATGCCGTCGTCCCACGTGTAGGCGATGTGGTTGCCGTGGATGTCGCTGTCTCTGCCCGGGAAGCCCTTGTAGCCGAAGTTCGCGGTCGCGCCCATCCCGTCGTTGAAGTGATGGCTGGCGTCGCCCACGATGTCGTTGTAGCGGATCACGTTGTTGCCGAGCCCGCGCCGGATCGTGATGCCCTGCGGGCCGAGCGGGTGGTAGCTGCCGTTGTGCAGCTCCTTCCAGCTGTTGGCCGTGGTCCGCGGCGCGGTGAACCGGTTGCCCTGGATGACGACCCGCGTGAGCTTCTCGGAGTCGGAGTAGACGGCCGAGTCGAGGTTGGTGCCGAAGCCGCTCGCGTCCGCGGTGCCCCACTCGCTGACGGTGTTCCCCTCGATCACGATGTCGCGCACGGGATCGTCCGTGCCCGCGCCGAGCTGGATCCCGTGGCGCCTGGCGCCCTTGAGCGTGAGGCCGCGGATGATGACGTGGGAGGAATTCGTTAGGCCGATGTTGTAGTCCGCGGCGCCGGCGACGTCGATCGTGGCGGGGCCACCGCCCGGGCCGGTGACGAGCACGTAGCCGGTGGGCGAGCCGGTCCGGGACAGGTCGAGCGGCTTGCTGCTGGAGGCGGGCAGCTCGATCGTCGTGGCGACCGGGAACTCCTCCGCCCAGGTCGTGACCTGCTGGGTCACGCTCGTGCTCGTCCCGGCGACGGTGAGCCGCACGTCGTACGTCGTCCCGGCCGCTAGGCCGACGATGCTCCCGCGGTACTCGGCCGGACGGCCGGCCAGTGCGCGGCCGTCGAACCACAGGTCCTGGCCCTGCGTCCACGTCGTCGACCCCAGCGCCCGGTACTGCACGGTGACGGCCTTGGAGGCGCCGCCGCCGGCCGGCTTCCAGTAGACGCCCGCCGAGGAGAACGTCGGCACGAGCGACGCGACGGCGGTCGCCGCGCTGGCGGCAGTGACCCCGACGACGGCCGTCGGCGTGCCGACGAGCAGCGCCGCCGCGGTGACGAGGGGGAGCAGACGGGCCTTCATCGTGGCGTCCGGGGGCGGGGCATGGCAGATCTCCGTCGTGGTCGTAGGGGTGCAGCGGCGTGCCGACGAGGGCGGCCGGCCGGGGGGAGCCCACTGCGTGGTCGCTCGGGCAGCGACGCTACGCATCCGTGACCTGGGCGTGCTTCGCCCGAACCGTCTGTCCGGCTCGTCCGGAGGTACTAGACCTGTCCGTTGTGCGTTGGACGGCGAGTGACCCCGGGGCGGGTGGCCGGAGAAGGAGACACCGTGTCCTCGGCATCACGAGCACGAACCCCCACCAGGGGCTCGACCCCCACCACGCGCTGCGCGACGGTCCCGACGCGGGGATGGTGCAGCTGCTCACCCCGACGGGCAGCGGGTGCACGACCCGCGCCACGACGTCGGCGACCTCACGGACGACGCGGCCCTGTTCCCCGACGTCGCGCTCGTCCGCCGGATCGACGAGCAGGCCATCGCCCTCCAGCGCCAGGGCGAGCTCGGCCTGTGGGCCAGCTGCCGGGGCCAGGAAGCGGCCCAGCTGCGCGTGGAGCCCGGCGGAGCACCGCTTCACGCCGTACTCGATCGTCATCGGCAGCCAGACGCTCCACGCGGTCGGCTGGGCCCTCGGCGCGGCGGGACGGTGCCGCCGAGGCGGCGGTCGCCTACTTCGGCGACGGAGCGACCAGTCAGGGCGACGTGCACGGAGGCCTTTGTGTGGGCGGCCGCCTATGAGGCGCCGGTCGTGTTCTTCTGACAGAACAACCAGTGGGCCATCTCCGAGCCGCTGCGTCCGCAGACGCGCGTGCCGCTCTACCAGCGCACCTGGGGCCACGGGTTCGACGGCGTCCGCGTCGACGGCAACGACGTGCTCGCGACGCTCGCGGTCACGCGGGAGGTGCTAGCGAAGGCGCGGGCAGGCGGCGGCCCGACGCTGATCGAGGCGTTCACGTACCGGATGAACCCGCACACCACGTCCGACGACCCCACCGTTACCGCGACACCGCAGAGGTCGACGAGTGGCGCGCGCGCGACCCGATCGCGCGCCTGCGGACCCACCTGCTCGACTGCGAGCGTGCTCGACCAGACCTGGCTGAACGCGCTCGCGGACGAGGCCGACGAAGTCGCCGCCCGCCTGCGCCACGATCCGCATCCCGTTCGGCGGCGGCATCGGCGCGGCCGAGCACCACAGCGAGTCCCCGGAGGCGTACTTCGCCCACACCGCGGGGCTGCGGGTCGTCACGTGCGCCACGCCCGCGGACGCATACACCATGGTCCGGCAGGCGATCGCCTGCGACGACCCGGTCGTCTTCCTCGAGCCGAAGCGCCGCTACTGGGACAAGGCCGACCTCGGCGAGGTCCTCACCGCCGGCTAGGCACCCGACCCCCTGCACGCGGCACGCGTGGTCCGCCCCGGCAGCGATCTGACGCTCGTCGCGCACGGGCCGACCGTGCGCACCTGCCTCGACGCGGCCGCGGTCGCGGAGACCGAGGGCGCAACCTGGAGGTCGTGGACCTGCGGTCGCTGGCGCCCCTGGACATGCCGACCGTGCTCGACTCCGTGCGTTGCACCGGTCGCTGCGTTGTCGTGCACGAGGCGGGCAGCACTCTCGGCATGGGGGCGGAGGTCGCGGCCCAGCTGCAGGAGCACGCGTTCTACTCGCTCGAGTCCCCGATCCTGCGCGTGACCGGTTACGACGTGCCCTACCCGCCGTCGCGTCTGGAGCGCGTTCCTGCCCGACCTCGACCGCGTACTCGACGCCGTCGACCGCTCGCTCGCGACGGCGAGGGTGTGACGGTGGCGCGCAGGACCCTCCGCCTCCCCGACCTCGGCGAGGGACCTCGCCCGAGGGCGAAGTGCTCGCCTGGGTAGTCGAGGTCGGCGACGTCGTCGGGGTCGACCAGCCGCTGTGCGAGGTGGAGACCGCGAAGGCGCCAGTCGAGCTGCCCTCGCCGTACGCCGGACGCGTGGCCGAGCGGCACCTGTCGGCAGGGAGACTCTGACGGTGGGGCCGCCCCGCGGCCGCCGTCCCGCGCCCGTCGGCCCCGCGGCGTGCTCGACGCTGGCGCCCCGGCCGACCGGTCCCGGCCGACGGTCGCACCGCCGTCCCCCTCCGCAAGGCGCCACCTGCCCGCGCTCAGGACCGCGCGGGACGGCACGTACCCCTCGCGGCGCCGCCCCTGCGCAAGCGGGGCGCGGGACCTCGGGGTCGACCTCGCCGACGTCGTCGGCACCGGCCCTGGCGGCATCGTCACGCACGCGGACTTGGACGCCGCTGCGCGCCCCCGAGCGGAGGCCCGACGGGGGGGTCGCGACGCGTGCCCGTCTCGGGGTCCGGAAGGCGACGGCGGGTGGGGTCGTCGCGAGCGCCTTCACCGCGCCGCAAGCGACCGTGTTC
Organism: Actinomycetota bacterium; assembly: GCA_030773395.1. Lineage (GTDB taxonomy): Bacteria > Actinomycetota > Actinomycetes > JALYNB01 > JALYNB01 > JALYNB01. Next base: position 5,215 of record JALYNB010000166.1, on the reverse strand, counting down.
CTCGCCGTCGTCGTGACGGCGTCCCTGGAGGCGGCGGCGCGGCTCACGCGGCGACCTGAGCTTCAGGGCGTGACGGTGGGCCCGCTGTTCCTCGTGGCGAAGGCCCTGCTGACCGCCGTCCGCCGTCACCCGACTTCAACCCCCGGTGGGACGAGGCCGCCGGGGAGATCGAGGTCTTCGACTCGGTGAACCTCGGGATCGCCGCGGCGACCCCCCGTGGCCTGCTCGTGCCGTCGAGGGCGCGGACGGGCTGTCGCTCCCCGACCTCGCCCGCGCCCTGGCCGAGCTGGCCGCGACCGCGCGTGCCGGGCGGACACCGCCGGAGCGGCTGCACGGGGGCACGATCACGATCACCCCATGTGGGGGTGTTCGGGGTCGACGCCGGTACGCCCGATCCTCAACTCGGGGGAGGCGGCGATCCTCGCGGTCGGGGCCGTGAAGCCCACTCCGTGGGTCCGCGACGGAGGTGTGCGTGCCATCCGTCGTGCAGCTGGCCCTGTCAGTCGACCACCGGCTGGTCGACGGTGAGCTCGCCTCGCGCTTCCTCGCGGACGTGGGCGCGCTGCTGAAGACCCGACGCTCGCCCTCGTCGGCTGCTGATCCCGCCGGTGGCCCCGAGCCGCGCGCGTCAGCGGGGGGCCATGCGGATGGAGCCGTCGAGACGGATGACCTCGCCGTTGAGCATGGGGTTCGCGACCACGTGCTCGACGAGGGCGCCGAACTCGTCGGGGTCGCCCAGGCGCCGAGGGTGGGGAACCTGTGCGGCGAGCGACTCCTTCGCCGCCTCGGGCAGCGACGCCAGGAGCGGCGTGTCGAAGAGCCCCGGTGCGATGGCGACGCACCGGATCAGCCGGTCGGCCAGGTCGCGGGCCACGGGCAGGGTCATGGCGGCGAGACCACCCTTCGAGGCGGCGTACGCGGCCTGGCCGATCTGCCCGTCGAATGCCGCGGCCGACGCCGTGTTCACGATGACGCCGCGCTCCCCGCCCACCGGGTCGTTGCCGGCCATGCGTGCGGCACCCAGGCGCAGCACGTTGAAGGTGCCGACAAGGTTCACCTCGACCACTCTCGCGAAGCCGGCGAGCGAGTGCGGCGTGCCGTCCTTCGCGACCACCCGCGCCGGCGGCCCGATCCCCGCGCAGTTGACGACGACCCGCAGCGGCCCAGCGCGGTCGGCCGCATCGAGGGCCGCCGCGACGGAGGCCTCGTCGGTGACGTCGCCGGGCGAGAAGGACGCCGAACTGCCGAGGGCGCCCGCGGCCCGCTCGCCGGGGCTGGTCGGTAGGTCGAGCAGCACGACGGCCGCACCGGCCCGCGCGAGCCGACGTGCCGCTGCCAGGCCGAGTCCGCTGGCCCCGCCCGTGACGAGCGCAGATGCCCCACTGATGTCCATGCCGGACCTCCCCCCGAAGGGGGTCACCCTGCCACCCGTCGGGCTGACCCCGGAGCGATTCGGTCCAGGTGACGCCGGTCGGCCGTCGGGCACGCCGGGCCGCTCGAGGAGGCGCACGAGTGCACCGCGACATCTTCGAGCCGGAGCACGAGGCGTTCCGGGAGACCGTCCGCGAGTTCGTCGCGCGCAAGGTGACGCCGCACCACGCGCAGCGGGAACGCAAGGGCATCGTGCCGCGGGCGTCTACGTCGAGGCCGGCGAGCAGGGCGTGCTCGGCTTCGGCGTGCCGGAGGAGTGCGGCGGGGGAGGCCAGCAGGCCGACTTCCGCTTCAACGTCGTGATGAACGAGGAGATGGCGCGGGCCTTCGCGACCGGTCCGGCGTTCCCGCTGCAGACCGACATCCTCGCGCCGTACCTGCTCCACCTGACGACCGACGAGCAGAAGGCACGCTGGCTGCCGCCGTTCGCGCGCGGCGAGCTGGTGGCCGCCGTCGCGATGACGGAACCGGGTGCGGGCAGCGACCTGCAGGGCATCCGCACGCGGGCCGGGCGCGAGGGCGGTGACCGGGTGCTGTCCGGGAGCAAGACGTTCATCTCCTCCGGCATCAACGCCGACCTCGTCGTCGTCGTGGCCCGCACGGACACGCAGGTGTCCGCGTCGCGCGGGATGACGTTGCTCGTGGTCGAGCGGGGCATGCGCGGCTTCGAGCGCGGGCGCAACCTCGACAAGCTCGGCCTGCACGCGCAGGACATCGCGGAGCTGTTCTTCGACGTGCGCGTGCCCGGAGGAAACGTGCTCGGCGAGGAGGGCGGCGCGTTCGCCGCGCTGAATGCGGAGCCTGCCGCAGGGAGCGGCTCTCCCTCGCGGTCCCCGCGGTGGGCGGCGCTCGACGTGTGCTCGAGCTGACGCTCGACCACGTGCGGGACCGTAGGGCGTTCGGGCGCCCCGTCGGCACCTTCCAGCACAGCCGCTTCGTGTCGCCGAGCTCGGCACGGAGCCTCGACATCGCCCAGGTGTACGTCGACCGCTGCGTCCGGGCACTCGACGACTGCCCGCTCAGCGGGGTCGACGCCGCGAAGGCCAGTGGTGGTGCACGGAGCCGCAGAAGCGTGTGGTCGACGCGTGCCTGAGCTGCACGGCGGCTACGGCTACATGACTGAGTACCCGGTGGCGCGCGCCTACGTTGAGCACGCATCCAGACCATCTACGGCGGGACGACTGAGGTTCTGAAGGAGATCATGGGCCGCGCTCGGCCTCGGGGATGAGCGTCGCGGCGAGGCGGTCGACGTCCAGTCCACGCGACAGCCCCATCTCGACGTAGGCGAAGCCGTCGGCCAGCGTGAACGCGAGCTCCTGCGCGGCGGTCGAGCCGGCCTCGCGGATGTGGTAGCCCGACACCGACAGGGGGCTTGTAGCGCGGCATCGCGGCGTCGCACCACGCCATCAGGCGGCCGATGAGCCGCAGGCGCGGCCCGGGCCCGAAGAGCACTCCTTCTGCGCGGTGTACTCCTCGAAGATGTCGGTCTGCAGGGTGCCGTCGAGGCGACGCGTGTCGACGCCCTACCGCTCCGCGGCGGCCGCCCCATGCAGAACACGGGCACGGGGGGCCGCTGATCGTCATCGACGTGGTCGTGGCTCCAAGGTCGATACCGTCGAACACGAGGCCCAGGTCGGCGGCGGAGTGCACGGCCACCCCGCAGTGGCCGACCTCGCCCAGCGCGAGCGGCTCGTCGCTATCGCGCCCCATCAGGGTCGGCATGTCGAACGCGACGGACAGGCCCCACCGCCTGCCTCGATCAGCTGCCGGAACCGCGGGTTCGTCTGCCGGGCGCTGCCGAACCCGCGAACTGGCGCACCGTTCAGGAGCATCCGCGGTAGCCGGTGGGGTGCAGCCCCCGGGTGAAGGGGAACTCGCCGGGCCAGCTGATGCGGTCGAACCCCGGCACGTCCGCACCGTCGGGCGGGCCGTAGACGGGCTCGACCGCGGTGCCCGACAGCGTTGTCACGTCGGCGTCGCGCACCGGCGCGGCGTCGTACCGGGCCTACCGGCGCCGGCGTCCCTCGTCGATGTCGCGAGGTCCACCCGGCCTCCCCGCATCGCTGTCAGCCGGCCGTACGGCGGTCGGATGCCCACGTCGGGGTCCGCCGTTCCGCGAACGCGCGGAGGCCCTCCTGGCCCTCGGCCGACGCGAAGTGCTCGGCCGACAGCGCGGCCATCGCGTCGTACTGAGCCTGCACGTCGGGGCCCGGCTGCGTCGACAGCAGCCGCTTGGTCGCGGCGAGCGCGCCGGGGGCCCCGGCCACCAGCATGTCCGTGTAGCGACTGACCTCCGTGTCCAACCGCTCCGGGGGCACCGCGGCGGTGAGCAGCCCGATCCGGACGGCCCGCCCGGCGTCGAAGACCTCGCCGGTGAGGAACAACTCGCGGGCCGCGCGCGGGGCGAGCAGGGGGAGCAGGGCCACGGAGAGCACGGCCGGCACGAGCCCGAGCCGCACCTCGGGAAACGCGAAGGTGACGGTGTCGGCCGCGACCGCGAGGTCGCAGGCGGCGACGAGCGCGACCCCGCCGGCCCGCGCGGCGCCCGCGAGGCGCACGATGACCGGCTTGTCGGCGCCCTGGAGGGTCTGCAGCAAGAGGGGCAGGTCGCTCACCCCCTGCGCCCGCGCGCCAGCGCCGCGCGACTCGCGCAGATCCATGCCCGAGCAGAAGACCGGGCCCGTGTGCGTGAGCACGAGCACGCGCACGGCGTCGTCGGCCAGGGCCGCCTGCACATGCTCCGCGAGCTCAGCCTGCAGTTGCCGACTGAGTGCGTTGCGGTTGCCGGGGGAGTCGAGCGTCACCGTGGCGATGCCGGCAACCACGTCGAGGCGCACGAGCGCGCTCACGAGGCCTCCGTCTGCTCGACGGCCGCGACGTCGACGGCCAGCGCGCGCAGGGCCATATTGGTGAGCTCGTCGCGCGCGCGGCCGCGACTGCGCGCGGTCGAGACACGGTCCGTGCTCTGCGGCGTCGAGTTCAGCAGACCGAGAACGGCGTGCGCGCGCACGCGTGCCGCCTCCTCGGGCAGCTCCGGGTCGAGCTGCTGCAGCACCCAGCACCAGAGCCCCACGTAGTCCCGCTACAGCCGCCACACCCGCGCCTCCTCGTCGTCGCGCAGGGAGTCGAGGTCGCGCCCCTGCACGCGGATGAGGTGGGGCTCGGCGAGCGCGAAGTCGGCGTGGAACTCCACCAGCCCGCGCACGGCGTCGGCGGCCGTCGGCGCCGCGGCCACCACCTCACGCGCACCGTCGCGCAGCTGCACGTTGATGTCCATGAGCAGGCGACCGAGGATGTGCTGCTTGCTGCTGAAGTGCTTGTAGAGCGCGGGCCCGCTCACCCCGCAGGCCGCACCGATGTCGCCCCACCGACGTCCGCGGAAGCCGCGCTCGGCGAACAGGCGCGCCGACTGCCCCAGCACCTCGTCGCGTGTCCTCGTTGCCGCAGCCACCGCCACCGTTCTTTGCCTCCGGACGTCCCCCCGGGCCGACCCTGGAAGCCGAGGTGAACGCAAATTAACCTCCGAGCGCCCCGGTGGCCAGGGGGTCGCGACGCGGGAGGAGTGCGAGTGGCCGACCACGTGCTGTCGAGGCGCTGCGACGCGCGCGACGCGGCCTATGCGGTCAACGCGGGCTCAGCCGACGCTCGCCGCCGGCCTGCACCGCCGCCTCGCGGCGGTCGCGCAGGGCGGGCCGGAGCGGGCCCGGGAGCGGCACGGCGCAGCGCGGGAAGCTGCTGCCGCGCGAGCGTGTCGACGGGCTGCTCGACCCGGGCAGCCCGTTCC
>JALYNB010000165.1 GCA_030773395.1 Actinomycetota bacterium | reverse complement strand
CGCCCCGGCAGCACGGGCAGCCCCAGCCGCGCGGGCAGCGCGAGGTCCGGCGGCGCCGCCGCCGACGTCCCGCCCACCCGCGACCGGCTGCTGCTGCTCGACGGCCACTCGCTCGCCTACCGGGCCTTCTTCGCCCTGCCTGTGGAGAACTTCTCCACGACGACAGGCCAGCCGACCAACGCGGTCTACGGCTTCACCGCGATGCTCATCAACGTGCTGCGCGACGAGCAGCCGACCCACCTCGCGGTCGCCTTCGACCGGAGCGAGCCGACCTTCCGCCACGAGCAGTACGCCGAGTACAAGGCGAACCGCTCGGAGAGCCCCACCGACTTCCGCGGCCAGATCAGCCTGGTCAAGGAGGTCCTGGAGGCCCTGCGCGTGCCGATGGTGAGCGTGGCCGGGTTCGAGGCGGACGACGTGATCGCGACGCTCGCCGTGCAGGCCGAGCGCGAGGACATGGACGTCCTGATCGTCACCGGCGACCGCGACGCGCTGCAGCTGGTCTCCGACCACGTCACCGTCCTCATGACCCGCCGCGGGATCAGCGACATGACGCGCTTCACGCCTGAGGCGGTCGAGGAGAAGTACGGCCTGTCGCCGCGGCAGTACCCCGACTTCGCGGCCCTGCGGGGCGACCCCAGCGACAACCTCCCCTCGATCCCCGGGGTGGGGGAGAAGACCGCCACGAAGTGGGTCCAGCAGTTCGGGTCGCTCGACGAGCTCGTCGACCGGGTCGACGAGGTCCCCGGCAAGGCGGGGTCGGCGCTGCGCGCCCACCTCGCGGCCGTCGTCCGCAACCGGTCGCTGACGGAGCTGTCCCGCGACGTCCCGCTTGACGTCGGGCCGCACGACCTGCAGCTCGGGGCGTGGGACCGCGAGCAGGTGCACTCCGTCTTCGACGCGCTGCAGTTCCGCGTCCTCCGCGAGCGGCTGTACGCGACGCTGTCGACGGTCGAGCCGGAGGCCGACGAGGGCTTCGAGCTCTCCGGGCAGGTGCTGGGCCCGGGGGAGGTCGCCGCCTGGCTCGACGAGCACGCGCGCGGCGGCAACCGCGTGGGCGTCTCGGTCCGCGGCAGCTGGGGTCGCGGGACCGGGGTGGTGAGCGGCGTCGCGCTGGCGGTGCACGCCGGTGCGGCGGCGTACGTCGACGCGGAGCAGCTCGGCCCGGGTGACGACGAGGCCCTCGCGGGCTGGCTCGCCGACCCGTCCGTGCCGAAGGTCGTGCACGACGTCAAGGGGCCGCTCCTGGCCCTGCACGCCCGCGGCTGGGCGCTGGAGGGGGTCACGAGCGACACCGCCCTCGCGGCCTACCTCGCGCTGCCGGGGCAGCGCTCCTTCGACCTCGGCGACCTGTCGCTGCGCTACCTGCGCCGGGAGCTGCGCGCGGAGGACGCGACCGACGGCCAGCTGACGCTCGACGGGGGTGAGGCCGCGGTCGACACCGCGGCGAGCGAGGCGGAGATGGTGCGCGCCCGCGCGGTCGTCGACCTCGCCGACGCGCTCGACGCCGACCTCGAGCGGCGCAGCGCGGCCCGGCTGCTGCGCGAGGTCGAGCTGCCGCTGACCGGCGTGCTGGCCCGGATGGAGCAGACGGGGATCGCGGCGGACGTCGAGCACCTGGCCGACCTCGAGGCCCACCTCGGCGCGGAGGTGAAGGAGGCCGCGGACGCGGCGTACGCCTCGGTGGGGCGGGAGTTCAACCTCGGCTCGCCGAAGCAGCTGCAGACGATCCTGTTCGACGAGCTCGGGCTGCCCAAGACCAAAAAGATCAAGACGGGTTACACGACGGATGCCGACGCGCTCGCGTGGCTGCTCGAGCAGCGGCCCGACGTCGAGGTGCTGCAGCACCTGCTCCGCCATCGCGACGTCGCTCGGCTGAAGACCGTGGTGGACGCACTCCTCCCGATGGTCGACGACGCCGGGCGGATCCACACGACGTACCAGCAGATGATCGCGGCGACGGGGCGGCTCTCCTCGACCGACCCGAACCTGCAGAACATCCCGATCCGCACGGCCGAGGGACGGCAGATCCGGCAGGCGTTCGTCGTCGGGCAGGAGCACGAGTGCCTGCTGACCGCCGACTACTCCCAGATCGAGATGCGCCTCCTGGCCCACCTGTCCGAGGACGCCGGCCTGATCGACGCCTTCAACAGCGGGGAGGACCTGCACACGACAACGGCCTCGCGGGTGTTCGAGGTGCCGCCCGAGCAGGTCGACCCCGAGCTGCGGCGCCGGATCAAGGCCATGAGCTACGGGCTCGCCTACGGCCTGTCCGCCTTCGGGCTCGCCCAGCAGCTGGGGATCCCGCCCGAGGAGGCGAAGGCGCAGATGGCGGCGTACTTCGAGCGGTTCGGCGGCGTCCGCGACTACCTGCGCGCTGTGGTCGACCAGGCCCGGCGCGACGGCTACACGGAGACGATCCTCGGCCGTCGCCGCTACCTGCCGGACCTCACGAGCGACAACACACAGCGCCGGCAGATGGCCGAGCGAATGGCCCTCAACGCCCCGATCCAGGGGAGTGCTGCCGACATCATCAAGATCGCGATGCTGGAGGTCGACCGGGCGCTGCGGGAGGCCGGGCTGGCCTCGCGGCTGCTGCTGCAGGTGCACGACGAGCTCGTGCTCGAGGTCGCCCCGGGGGAGCGGGACGCCGTCGAGGAGCTGGTCCGCCGGGAGATGGGCGGGGCGTTCGCCCTGTCCGTGCCGCTGGACGTGTCGGTCGGCGCCGGGCGCACCTGGGACGAGGCGGGGCACTAGCGGCGCGGGACGCCGGTCCTGTCGGGGGTGCGGGTTACGGTGCGGCCACCACCGCCGCCGCTCGGAAGGCCCACCCCGTGTCCGCGAACGCCCGACCCGTCCTCGTCGCCGGCTCCTGGCGCCCGTCCGCCGGCCCGGAGACGATCGAGGTCCGAAACCCGTCGTCCGGCGAGCTCGTCGGGGTCGTCCCGGCCGGCTGCGCGGAGGACGCCAAGGCCGCCGTCGCGGCCGCGCGCGAGGCCGCCCCGGGCTGGGCGCGGACG
>JALYNB010000164.1 GCA_030773395.1 Actinomycetota bacterium | reverse complement strand
GGGCGACCCAGGCGACGGCGCCGTCGCGGTCGCCGGGCGGTGCGGGGAGCAGTGGCACCCCTCGATCCTCGGCCCGGTCGGGCCTTCCGGCACCTCGCGGCGCCGGCTCCCGGCCCACCCGGTCATGCCGTTGCGCCTCACGCGTCGACGGCTGGGACCCCCGTCCGTGCGTCGGCGCGCTGCTCGCGCAGCCAGCCGGCGATCTCCGTCCCGGGCATCGGCCGGGCCAGGAGGTAACCCTGGATCTCGTCGCAGCCGAGCTCCAGCAGCCGCTGGCGCACATCCGCGGTCTCGACCCCCGGCGCGACCACGGTCAGCCCGAGGTCGTGTCCGAGGGTCACGACCGAGCGGGCGACGGCCTCGTCCTCCCTGTTGTCCAGCAGGTTCGTGACGAAGCCCCGGTCGATCTTGAGAGTGCTCACCGGCAGGGACTTCAGGTACGACAGCGATGTGTAGCCGGCGCCGAAGTCGTCGATGGAGACCGACACCCCCATCGCCTGGAGCAGCCGCAGCGTCTCCGCTGCCCGCCCGGGATCGACCATGACCGCGGTCTCCGTGATCTCCAGCTCGAGGGCGTGGCCGGGCAGCCCCGCCTCGGCCAGGAGTGACATGACCTGCGCCGGGAACTCCGGTTCCAGGAGTGTCGCCGGGGCGATGTTGACGGCCACGTCGGCGTCCGAGCCCAGGACCCGCCACCCTGCGCACTCCGCGATGGCAGCGCGGAGTACCCAGGCGGTGAGGGGCCTGAGCAGCGCGGTGCGCTCGGCCACCGGCACGAACGTCCCCGGCAGCAGGAGCCCCCGTTCTGGGTGCTCCCAGCGCACCAGCGCCTCGAAGCCCACGGTGCGGCCCTCGCGCAGGCTGACCTTCGGCTGGAAGTGGAGGCGGAGCTGGTCCGTCTCGATCGCCGTCCGCAGCTGGGACAGGAGCCCGAGCTGTTCCTGGTCGTGCGGGTCGCTCGCCTCGTCGTACAACCGGGCGCCTCCGCCCTCCCGCTTGGCCTGGTACATCGCGACGTCGGCCCGCCGCAGGAGGCTCTCGAGCTCCTGCCCGTGCTCGCCGGTGACGGCCACCCCGACGCTCACCCCGACCTCCAGGGTGACCTGGTCGACGGCGTACGGGCGGTGGAGCGCCGCGCTGATCGTGACGGCCGCGCGCAGGGCGCTGTCCGCGTCCGGCAGGTCGCGGAGCAGGATGGCGAACTCGTCGCCCCCGAGCCGTGTGACGACGTCCGCGCTGCGGACGCTCTGGCGTAGCGTCGCCGCGACCTCGACGAGGAGCCGGTCCCCGACGGCGTGCCCGAGGGTGTCGTTGACGTTCTTGAAGCCGTCCAGGTCCAGCAGCAGCAGGGCGGTGAGGCCGTGCTCGTCGGCTCGCCGCCGGCGGTCCCCCGCGAGGTCGCTGCCCGCCTTGGCCAGCAGGGCCCGGTTGCCGAGCCCGGTGAGCGGGTCGTGCAGCGCCTCGTGCTCCCGGGCCAGCATGCGGGTGCGGGCGCGCAGCGCGAGGCCGGCGAGCAGGGCCAGCAGAACGCCCGCGCCGCCGTACATCCGCTGTCGGGCGGCGGCCAGGGCGGCGCTGACCTCGTCCTCAGGCAGCAGCAGCTCGGCGACGAGGCCGCTCGGCCGGTCGGCGTTGTTCTCCGGCTGGATGAGGACCGTGGCCGAGGCGCGCTCGCGGCCCTCGTCGTGCTCGAACTCCACGGCCGGCTCGCCCGCGAGGACGTCCCGGATCTCCGCCTGCTCCTCGTCGCTCAGGTCGTCGGGCTCCTGGTCGTCGCTGTAGAGCAGCCGGCTGTCGCCGCCCCACAGCTGCAGGCCGATCAGCCGCCCCTCCGCCTTGAGGTGCTCGACCCCGGCGGAGACGCGCGCCAGCACCTCGGGCGGGAGGCCCGTGGCCTGGGGATCTTCCGCGGCGAGGTTGACCTCCAGGAGGAGCTCCGCGACGAGCTCGGCCTCCGCGACGAGCGCGTGCAGCGTGCGCTCGCCCTGCTGGCGCTCAAAGCTCTGCGCCAGGCCGGCGAGGACGACGAAGGCGAGGACGAGGGCGAGGGCGAGCAACCGCCACGACGACAGGACGCGCAGCACGCCGCCTCCCTCCCGAGCTCTCGACGAGGCGGAGCGGGTGTTGCTCTGCGCCTGGTCGGTGCATCGGCGGGCACCGCCGCCGACACCACGTCAGCGGGGCGCTGTCACCGGAACGGGTGCGTCCTGGGAGGTCAGGGACGGGGTGGCGCTCCGGGTCAGTCGGGGGAGCCCGGCTGGCGCAGGACGCGGACGGGCTCGACCGGCACGCGGGTCATCCAGTCGACGTCGACCGCCTGCACGCGAAGGCGCGCCGCCACCTCCTCGCGGCTGCGCCCGACCTGCACGGCCTGCAGGACGGCCTGCCGGCGCACCTCCCGCGCGTCGCTGAAGCGACTGGGCTCGGCCCACATGAGCTCGTCGGCTGCCGCCGCGCGCTCCAGCGGATCGGGGATGACGGTGACGCTCGCGAGGTCGATGCCCGCAGCGTGGGGCCGGTGCCGCCACGGCGTCCAGGTCGATGGCGGTCACCGGGTCGCCGGGGATCGGCTACTGCGCGTCGTCGGTCGGCACGACCCGGCCGAGGTCGGGGTCGTCGCCGACCGCCTCCCGCTCGTGGCGCACGGACTCCTCCGGCGGTTCCTTCGCGACGTCGGCGAGGGACGGGACCCGCTCGGTCGCGGGGGCGGAACCTGACTGCGGCTCGGTCATGGGTGGCCCTTACCCACGATCCGCGGCGGCAAGGTCGGGACGCCCACTGTCCACCTGATGGTCACTCGCGACCCCCTCCGAGTGCCCGGTTCTCCACTAGCCTCCGCGCGTCCTGTCGTCCCCCGGCACGGTGCCGGGTCCGCGTCGGCGGACGGAGGGGAGAGCCGTGCGACTTGCCGCACGGGTCGTCGCGTCACTGGCCGCACCGACTCTGACACTGACACTGCTCGTCGGCGGCGGGGCGTCCGCCGCGGCCCCGGCCCCCGCCCCCGAGACCGCCGGTCCCCCCGCGGCAGCCGCTGAGCGGCCGGCGCCGCTGGTCTTCGGGCACCGCGGAGCGAGCGGCTACCGGCCGGAGCACACGCTGGCGTCGTACCGGCTGGCCATCCAGTTGGGCGCCGACTTCGTCGAGCCCGACTTGGTCGCCACCAAGGACCGGGTGCTGGTGGCCCGGCACGAGAACGAGATCGCGGGCACGACCGACGTCGAGGAACACCCGGAGTTCGCGGCCCGGAAGACCAAGAAGGTCATCGACGGAGTTGAGTTCGAAGGCTGGTTCACCGAGGACTTCACGCTCGCCGAGCTGAAGACCCTGCGGGCCGAGGAGCGAATCCCCGCTCGCCGCCAGGAGAACACCATCTACAACGGGCGCTACCAGGTGCCCACGTTCGACGAGGTCATCGACCTCGTGAAGGCCGAGTCGAAGCGCATCGGCCGCACGGTCGGGATCGCGCCCGAGACGAAGCACCCGACGTACTTTGACGGCATCGGGCTGTCCCTCGAGGAGCCGCTCGTCAACGACTTGAACGAGGCCGGCCTGTTCGGCCGCCGGGCGCCAGTGGTGATCCAGTCGTTTGAGACGGCGAACCTCCGGAAGCTGCGGCGGATGACGCGCATTCCGCTGGTGCAACTCATCGCCGGCAGCGGCGCCCCGTACGACCTGGTGGCCGCGGGCAGTCAGCAGACGTACGCCGACCTGATCACCGACGCCGGACTCCGCCGCATCGACCGCTACGCGGACTGGATCGGCCCCGACAAGAACCGCATCGTGCCGCGGGACGCCCAGGGCGCGCTGCTCGACCCGACCGACCTCGTCGACCGGGCGCACGCGGCCGGGCTGAAGGTCGTCCCCTACACCTTCCGCAACGAGAACGAGTTCCTGCCGACGGACTTCCGCAGCAGTGCCGACCCGTCGGCGTACGGCGACGCGTTCGCCGAGTACGAGCTGTTCTACGGGCTCGGCGTGGACGGGGTCTTCTCCGACAACCCCGACACGGCGGTCGAAGCGCGCGAGGGTGAGTGGGCCCCCGTGCAGCTGCAGCTGCTCGCCCTCAACGACTTCCACGGCGCCCTGGAGCCGCCGACCGGCTCGGGCGGGCTCGTCGACGGCGTCCCGGCGGGCGGCGCCGAGTACCTCGCCACGCAGATCGCGCGGCTCACCGCGGCCGCCGGCCCCCGGGCGGACACGATCACGGTCGCCGCCGGCGACCTCATCGGTGCCTCGCCACTGCTCTCCGCGGCCTTCCACGACGAGCCGACGATCGAGTCGCTCGGCCTCGCCGGCCTCGACTACGCCAGCGTCGGCAACCACGAGTTCGACGAGGGCGCCGCCGAGCTGCTGCGCATACAGAACGGCGGGTGCCACCCCACGGACGGCTGCGCCGACGGGACCCCGTTCGAGGGAGCGGCCTTCCAGTACCTGTCGGCCAACGCCTTCGTCAGCGAGACCGGCGAGCCGTTGCTCGCGCCGTACGCCGTCGACTGGGTGGACGGGGTCAAGGTCGGGTTCATCGGCATGACGCTGAAGGGCACCGCCGACATCGTCAGCCAGCAGGGGATCGCGGGGCTGGAGTTCGCCGACGAGGTGGAGACAGCCAACCGTTACGCCGCCGAGCTGCAGGACCAGGGCGTCGAGGCGATCGTCGTCCTGCTGCACGAGGGCGGCACGCAGGCGGCCGGTGGTGGCATCAACGAGTGCCGCAAGCTGTCCGGGCCGATCGTCGAGATCGCGAAGGGCATGTCGGACGCGATCGACGCTGTGGTCAGCGGGCACACGCACCAGGCCTACAACTGCGAGATCGACGGCAAGCTCGTCACGAGCGCCGGCTTCAACGGCCGGCTCGTCACCGACATCGACCTGACGCTGGACCGCCGCAGCGGGGACGTCCGCACAGCCCGCGCGGCCAACGTCGTCGTCACCCGGGACATGGCCGCCGACGCCGAGCAGACCGCGCTGATCGGTCGTTACCGCGCCGCGCTGGGTCCCATCGCGGGGCAGCAGGTCGGGGAGGTCGCGACCGACGTGGTCCGGGCGCAGGAGACGCTGTTCGAGGCCGACGGCCAGCCGGTCCGGGGCGAGTCGCCGCTCGGCAACCTCATCGCGGATGCGCAGCTGGCCGCGACGGACGACGAGCAGGGCGCAGTCGCCGCGTTCATGAACCCGGGCGGGGTCCGCGCCGATCTGCTCGCCGGGTCGGTCACCTACGAGGAGGCGCTCACGGTGCAGCCGTTCGCCAACAACCTCGTGACGCTCGACCTCACCGGGGAGCAGCTCCAGTGCCTGCTCGAGCAGCAGTTCGCCGTGGGCCGGGTGCTCGCCTCCTCGTCGTCCGTGGCCTACCTGGTCGACCCCGCCGGGACGAGCGCGCCGGCGGCGGACCCCTGCGCCGGCACTCGCGTGGTGGACGCGTCGCTGACGCTCGCCGGCGTGGCTGTCGACCCGACCCGCACCTACCGGGTCACGGTCAACAGCTTCCTCGCGGGCGGTGGTGACGGCTTCACGACGCTGCTGCAGGGACCGAACGCCGTCACCGGCATGATCGACCTCGACGCTTTCATCGCCTACCTGGGGGCGACGTCACCGGTGCCGGCGCCGTCGCTCGACCGCATCCGGGCGACGGGAGAAGCGGGGGCGGGGGCCGCGGCGGCCTGACCGCGACCCGACGGACCGGCGGCGGGCCTCCCCCGAGGGCGCCGCCGTCGCGTGTCCGGGGTCAGACCCCGGCCGTCACGGCGGCCCGCTCGAGGTGGGCGGCGACGGCGTCGGGAGCCATGGGCCTGGCGTGCAGGTAGCCCTGCAGGTAGTCGCACGACAGGTCGTTGAGGTGCTGGTCCTGCTCCGGGGTCTCGACGCCCTCGGCGACGGTGACCAGCCCCAGCGCGTGCGCCATGGCGATCGTCGCCTGCACGACGGTCCGGTCCTGCGGGCCGTTCTCGATGCTTCCCACGAACGACCGGTCGATCTTGAGGATGTCGACGGGGAGCCAGCGCAGCGCCGCCAGCGAGCTGTACCCGGTGCCGAAGTCGTCGAGCGCGAGCGTGACCCCCTGCCGGCGCAGGGCGGCTAGGTGCCGCACCTGCACGTCGTCGTCCATCGCGTCGCGCTCCGTCAGCTCGAGGATCAGGCTGGACGCAGGCAGCTCGGCGGCGGCCAGCGCCGCCAGGACCTCGCTGACGAACTCCGGGGAGCGCAGCTGGTTGGCGGTGACATTGACGGCGACGCCCAGGTCCGGCTGGAGCTCGCGGAGGTCGCGTAGGTCCAGCAGGGCCTGCCTGAGCACCCAGCTGCTGATCTGCTGCATGAGGGGGAGCTCCTCGGCGACCGCCAGGAACGCTCCCGGCCCCAGCAGCCCGCGCTCGGGATGCTGCCAGCGCAGGAGTGCCTCCACGTGCGCCACCTCGCCGCCTCCGGCTCGGTTGCGCAGGATCGGCTGGTAGTGCAGGCGGAACTCCGAACGCTCGTAGGCGCGACGCAGTTCGGCGGCGAGGTTCAGCTTGGTGAGGGCGTTGGTGTGCAGCCCGTCGTGGAACGCGGCCACCTGCCCCTTGCCGGCGGCCTTCGCCGCGTACATGGCGATGTCGGCGTTGCGCAGGAGCGCGTCGTAGCCGTCGCTGCGGGAGTCGGCGATCCCGATGCTGGCGGTGGACGAGATGTCGAAGCCGACGACGTCCACCGGTGCCTTGATGGCGTCCAGGAGCCGGTGGGAGAGCCGGTCGGCGTCGGGGCGGGACGTGTCGACGAGGAGCACGGCGAACTCGTCCCCGCCCAGCCGGATCGCGACGTCGCCCTCGCGGATGGTCGCGCGCAGGCGCGCGGCCAGCTCGGCGAGCAGGGCGTCACCGGCGCTGTGCCCGAGGCTGTCGTTGACGGTCTTGAAGTTGTCGAGGTCGATGAAGATGACGGTGGCCTCGCGCTGGGAGTCCTGCAGGCGGGCCAGCTCCTCGACGAGGGCGTGGCGGTTGCCGAGGCCGGTGAGCTCGTCCTCGAGGGCCTTGCGGCGCAGCATGGCCTCCGCCGACTGCAGGTCGGTCGCCATGAGGTCGAAGGACTCGGCCAGAGTCACGATCTCCGTGGGGCCGCGCAGCGGCGAGCCGGCGCGGAACTCGCCGCGGCCGAGCTGCTGGACCCGCTCGCGGAAGTGCCACAGCGGCCGGAGCACACTTGTCTGCACGGTGACGGCGAGGGCCAGGAACAGGCCGAGGAGGAGTCCGAAGGCGAGGCTGATGGCGACGCCCAACCGGTTGCGGGCGGCGTCGGCGTCGTCTAGCTGGGCCGCGATCTCCGAGGTGTTGGCCCGGGTCAGCATCTGCAGGTCGCGTTCCGCGGCCTGCGTCTGACGGTCGATCTGCTGGCGCAGCTGTTCCATGCCGCTGCGGTCGGTCGGCAGCGGCTCCGTGCGGGCGAGCGCGCCGATGCGCACAAGCTCACGTGTCATCGACTCCCGGAGGTCGGCCTCGACCCCCTCGAACTCCACGTCGTCCGCGCCCTCGTGAACGTCGGCCAGCACGTGGTCGGCCGCCGCACGGATGGCGAGCAGGGCGCCGGGGTCGCCGGCGACGTACCGCTCCGCGTTGTCCTCGATCGAAGCGAGGAGGCTCAGCTGGTCGAGGTTGAAGTTCGTCTCCGCGACCACCTCGGTCGCGCCGCCGTTGAAGCGGTTCATCAGACCGCTGGCGACCGACCAGGACAGGCCGACGACGCAGCTGGTCGCAAGCGTGATCAGGGCGATCACGACGGCCAGCCGGGATCGCAGTGACTGCAGCACGGGCTCCTCCTTGAGTCTCCGTGCTGCATCGACGGTCCCGCGACGGCGCTTGACGCCAGGTCACCCGCCCGGCGCAGCGACGCACTGCCGCTGCTGCGCCGGACGGGTCCCCTCGAGGGCGGGCGGCTGTCGGAGCCGACGGGGCTCGTCAGGAGGCGAGGCGCTCGGCTACCGGGACGTCGGGGAGGTAGTCCCAGACCTCGAGGAGCCGCGTGAAGCGGCGGTCGGGGAGGGCGGTGAGTACCTGCAGCACGTCCGCCGAGGCCCGGCTGGCACGGGCCAGGGCGATGAGGTCGACGCGGGCTGCGCCGCCGCCGATGAAGGCGGTGCCGACGCACTGGGCGATGTCGGATCTGGTGACGTCCACCGGTGTTGCTCCTGTTGGCACGGGGCGGTGGGCCGGGACGTCCTCTCGTCGGAGCCCCGGTCCGTGGGAACTGGTCGGCGAATGGGTGACTCCGCCTGTTCACCGGGAGGGTTGCTCCGCGAGACACATCGTACGGGCTGCCGCGGGGAGCCCGCACCTGGGGGGTCCCGGACACCGGCTGTCTGTCCTCAGGAGGCGAGGAACTCCAGCAGGCCGCGGTTGAACTCCTCCGGGTGGCTCGCGTTGAAGCCGTGCGGGCCGCCCTCGACGACGACGACTTTCGCGCCCTGGACGTGCTCCGGGACGCGCTTGCCGCTGACCTCGAACGGCACGATCGCGTCGGAGTCGCCGTGGATGACGAGCAGGGGCACGTCGACCTTCGCCAGGTCGGGGCGGAAGTCGGTGTAGCTGAAGGCCTTGATGCACTCGAGCGTGCCCTTGGGGGAGGCGACGGAGGCGATGTTCCAGGCGAACCGCCGGACGTGCTCGCTGACCCTCTGCTCCCCGCCCGCGGCGAAGAACTGGGTGAGGAAGGCGTCGAGAAACGCCGGCCGGTCGGCCGACACGCCGGCGAGGAACTGCTGGATCGTGGCGTCGTCGAGCCCGCCGTCGGGGTTGTCCTCGGCCTTGTAGAGGTACGGCGGCACCGCGCCGGCGAGCACGGCCTTCGCGATGCGCTCCGACCCGTAGGCGCTCAGGTAGCGGACCACCTCCCCGCCGCCCATCGAGAAGCCGACGAGCGTGGCGTCGCGCAGGTCGAGGTGCTCGAGCAGGGCCTTGAGGTCGGCCGCGAACGTGTCGTAGTCGTAGCCGTCGTACGGCCGGGACGAGTCGCCGAAGCCGCGGCGGTCGTACGTGATGACGCGGTGGCCGGCCTCGACCAGCGCGGGGACCTGGGCCTCCCACGAGCGGCCCGACAGGGGCCAGCCGTGGATCAGGACGACCGGGCGGCCGGAGCCGAAGTCCTCGTAGTGGAGCTCGACGGGCGTCGAGCCGGACGTGCCTACCTGGACGCGGGGCATTGCGTCTCCTCCCGTGGCGTGCACCGTTCCTGCCCCGGCGGTCGACCGACTACTCGTGGCGGGAGCGGTGCCTGCGCCTTCCGAGTGATTCCCGTCGCCAGCGCTGGGTCTGGCCTGGGGAACGGATCGGAGATTGCCGACAACGGGGTCACGAGGCTGTGGGGGACGGGGAGCATCGAGGCGAGGGTCAACGTGCTCGTGGTGACGGCGGCCCTGGCCGTCGGCGGTGTGGGTGGCACCGGTTGGGCGTCGGTGGCGGCGCTGCGGGAGGACACAGGCCGGCTCTTCGACGCGCAGTCGGTGCTGTCGGCCCGGCAGCAGGCGGACATGCTGCACGACGAGGTGCGGCGATGTGCTCGGCGCCCTGCTGCACCCCGAGGGGGACGCGGGGGTCCGCGCGGTGCGCAACACCGAGGAGCTGCGGGAGCAGACGGCCGGGGAGCGGGCGCCGCTGGCGCGGTTCGGGGTGCCCTCGCTGGTCCGGGAGCACGACGCCGCCCTGGCGACGCTTGAGGAGTACAGCGCGGCGGCTGAGCGGATCGTGCGCCTGGCCGGGAGAGACGCCGCCGCGGCGCAGGCTCTCCTCCCCGCGTTCGAGGAGGAGTTCGTGCAGACCCGCGACCAGATGGCGGTTGTCACTGACCAGCTGCGGGCCGAGACCGATGCGGTGCGCACGGAATTGGTCACCCGCGCCGCAGCCCAGCACTGGCGCACCGGGGCGGTCGTCGGCATCGCGCTCGCGCTCCTCGCGGCCCTCGCGCTGGGGATCCGCCGCAGCATCCGGGCGGCACTCGCCGCCAAGCGGAGCGTGGAGGACGAGGTCCGACGCGCCAACCTCCAGCTGCGTGGCGACGCCGACGACAAGCGGTTCCAGAGCACGCTGAAGGGCGCCTTCGACATGGCGCTCGGGGAGGGCGAGGCGGGCGAGGTCGTGCGCCGGGCGGCCCGGGAGCTCGTCCCCGACCGCCACGTCGAGCTGCTCATGGCCGACAACAGCCGGGCGCACCTGTCGGCGGTCATGGTGGAGCCGGTCGGGGCCGCGGCCGGCTGCAGCGTGAGCTCACCCGGGGACTGCGTGGCCGTCCGGCGGGGCCGCCCGCTGCGCTTCGGGAACCCCGACGAGCTCAGCTCCTGCCCTCGTCTGCGCGGCCGCGGGACGCCCGTCGGCAGCGCCGTCTGCGCGCCCGTGACGTTCCTCGGGGAGGGGCTCGGCGTCCTGCACGTGGTCAGCCCCGACGCCGACCTGGGGAACGCCGACGAGGACGGGCTGCGCCACCTGGCCGAGGAGGCGGGCAGCCGCATCGGCACGCTGCGGGCCTTCAACCGGCAGTCAGCTCCAGGCGAGCACGGACGGTCTCACCGGCCTGCTCAACCGCCGCACCGCCGAGGAGCGGGTCCGTGAGCTGCAGCGGGCGGGGCGGTCGCTGGCCGTCGTGCTCGCCGACCTCGACCACTTCAAGGCCGTCAACAACACCTTCGGCCACGAGGCCGGGGATCGCGCCCCTGCGGATCTTCTCCTCGACGTTGCGCTCCGTGTTGCGGACGGACGACGTGGTGGCCCGGTACGGGGGTGAGGAGTTCCTGCTCGTGCTCCCCGACTGCGCGGAAACGCGCGCCCACGACGTGCTGGAGCGCGTCCGCACCGAGCTCGCCCTGACCGTCGTCGGGGCCGGCGCCCCGACCTTCACGGCGAGCTTCGGCCTGACGGTCGCCGCTGCGGAGGAGACGTTCGAGGAGGTCGTCCGCAGGGCGGACGTCGCCCTTCTGCAGGCCAAGGCAGACGGCCGCGACCGCGTGGTGGTGTCGGCCGTCGCGTAAGGACGTGTCAGCCCCGGCGGCGCCGGGGTCCCGACGGCGCGACCAGGCCGCGGGCGCGCGCGACGGCGTCGCAGTAGTCGCGGTAGGCGGCCAGCTCCGCCTCCAACGGCCCGATCACCCGCTCTTGGGCCACGCCCTCGACACCGGCGTGCAGGCGCCTGCGG
>JALYNB010000163.1 GCA_030773395.1 Actinomycetota bacterium | reverse complement strand
GCCCCCGGTCGTGCGCGTACCGGGGGCAGCCGACCGCGGCACGAGGCTCGGCCGACGCGACATCGCCCCACTGGGGATGCCGATCGGGCGGGGCGTCGTGCTGTAGCGCCTCCGGCCGTCGCCGGCGCCTCCCCGCCCAGCGAAGCCGTCCCGGGCTGGCCCACGTCGTCCAGTCCCTAACGGCCTGTCCCGGAGGAGGGCCGGGACCGTCAACGTCGGCGGGAGCCGTCGCACTTCGGCTCGTGAAGGTCCCCGGCCGGCACCTCTGGCACGGACTGGTGGTAGTTCCCCCGCCGGTGCGCCAGGTCCGTCCGAGCACCGGCGCCGGCTCCGGCTACTCGAACAGCGAGCGGGTCCCCGAGCGGCCGGCCCCCAGGTCGGCCTGCCGCCGGGTTGCCCGGCGCCGGCGGAGCACTGCCAGGTCGACGACGGCCGCCATGGCCCCCAGGGCGAACAGCACCGCGAGCAGCGGACCGCCGGGCAGCGCAGCGCGGTTGGACCAGGCCAGGACGGCCAGCGCGGCGCAGAGCACCAGCCCGAAGGCGGCGAGGGCGGTGCGCAGGTTCAGGGCGCTGGAGGCGGGAGGAAACGACGACATGCCCGCGCGGTTCCCGCGCCCTGGCCCGGCACGCCCACCGCGCCCCTCCGGCTGCCCGTGAGCCGTCGGGTGAGGCCCGGATGGGGGCGTCGCACCCCTGCACCCTGCGGCCACCGCCACTAGGGTCCGGGGGTCCGAGTCCCCGACCAGGAGCCCTGATGATCTACATCACCGTCAAGTTCCCGATCCGCCCGGAGAAGGCCGACCAGTTCATGGACGCCGCCGCGGAGTACACCGCGGCGACGCGGGCCGAGGAGGGCAACCTCTTCTTCGAGTGGTCGCGGAGCCTGGACGAGCCGAACACGTTCGTCCTGTTGGAGGGGTTCCGGGACGCGGACGCTGGTGCCGCTCACGTGGCCGGCCAGCACGTCAAGGACTTCTTCGGCTGGGCGCCCGACTGGGTGACCGCCGCACCGCAGATCTTCTACATCGACAAGCCGGACCTGAGCGGGTTCGGGCCCATGGGCGAGATCGAGCCGCGGGACCAGTAGCGGTCGCCCGTACGACGCGGCGCCCGTACGACGCGGCGCCCGCACGAGCGGCGCCCGCACGACGAGGCGCACGGACGACGAGGCGCACGGACGACGAGGCCCCGCCGACTGCCCACGAGGGCAGGCCGGCGGGGCCTCGGGCGTGCCGGCTGGACCGCTCAGGACGTCGCGCGCTGCAGTCCGAGATGGGCCAGGGGGACGAACGCCACGCCGTCCGCGGGCTCGGCGCCCTCGAGCCGGACGGTCTGGTCCGCCTCCGACCCTGGGTAGCGGGTGCGGAGGAGGCCGCGGCAGAAGTGCGCATTGCCGTCGATCGAGATGCGCGTGGAGCGGGCCCGGCGCAGGGCCATCGGCACCTGCTCCCGCGGGTACGCGCGGCCCTCCGCGTCGACGAGCACCGGGGCGTCCCGGCGGTCGGGCAGCCCGAGGGCGGCCCGGCGCCGGAGTAGCGCCGCGGTCGTCGGGTCGTCGGGCAGGTCCACGAGGACCACCGACCCGAGGTCGGCCTCCGCCAGCCCCGCGTCGGCGCGGAGCAGCGCGGTCAGACACCGCTCCATCGCCGCCGTGTGGGCCTTGCGCCGAAACGTCAGGCGCAGCTCCTCGAGGCCGTGCTCCGCCTCGTGCCCGAACGTGCCCTTGTAGCCGGCGTCGGCGGCGATCCCGCGGTTGATGAGGTCGGAGTCGTGGTGGTCGTCGAGCTCCAGGACGACCCGCTCCACACCGGGGAGAGCCGTGAGCACGTCCTTCGCGTCCGACGCCATGAGGTAGGCGAAGTTCGGCGAGCAGAACGACGTCGGCAGCCGCAGGTGCACCTCGAGCTGCCGCGGCCCCGTGACCTCGAGCGAGCGGACGAACCCCAGGTCGGTGACCGGCTCGTCGAGCTCGGGGTCGAGGACGGCGTCGAGCGCACGCCAGGCCGCAGCCTCGAGCGCGACGTCGATGGACGCCGCGAGGAGCGCCGGGGTCATACGGCGACCGCCGCCGAGAGCGCAGGCTGCTGCTCGGGCGCCGGCGGGTTCGCCACCTGCAGGTGCTCGGGCACGGGGACATCGTAGATCGCGGCGGCGTTCAGGCCCAGGATCTTCTTCTTGAGGTCGGTCGTCAGCGGCGCGTACTCGGTCATGTCCTCCGGCAGCTGGAAGTCCACGAAGCTCTCCACGAGCCACTTCGGCGTCCACAGCGCGTAGTCGCTGGAGAAGAAGATCCGGTCCTCGCCGAGCCAGTAGACGAGCTCGCCGATGATCTGCGCGAAGTACCGCGGCCGGGTGTGGATGAACGGCATCGCGACGGCCAGGCCGGCGTACACGTTCGGCTCCTGTGTGGCGATCCAGCAGAAGTCCTCGAGCCGGGGCAGGCCGCAGTGCTCGACGACGAAGTTGAGCTCGGTGTAGTCGCTGGCCACGGCGTCGACGTCCGCCACGTCGAAGGCGTCGCGGTCGAGCGGGCGGATCGTCGGGCCCTTGTGGACGTGGATGTTCTTGATCCCGAGCTCCTGGGCGGCCTCGAGGTAACGGCGCGACCATGGGTCGGTGAGCTTGTAGCCCCGGGAGTCCCCGTGCCACTCCGCCGTGTACAGCTTGACGCCCTTGAGGTTGAAGCGCTCCGCGTCGCGCCGCAGCTGCTCCAGGCCCTTCTCCTCGTACCGCGGGTCGTAGAAGTGGTTGTAGGTGAGCTTGCCGGGGTTGGCCTGGGTGAGCGCCCACGCCTCCTCGGTCTGGCCGAAGCCCCGGTGGTAGAACTCGCCGAGGTAGGCGGGCTGGAAGACCGCGTGGTCGACGTACCCGTCGGTGAACAGGTCCTTCATGAACCGCTCGCCGCCCTGGTAGAGGTACTCCTCGTAGGACCAGGCCTCGCTCTCGGGGCTGAGGTTGCGGTGGTAGTCGTAGAAGCAGTCAATGAACTGCTTGCCGTGGATGTTCTTCTGGTTCTCGGGGCGGGCGTCCCACAGCGCGACGTGGGCGTCGACGATGAAGTAGCTCTCGCCGTCCTTGGTGTACACAGGGACCTCCGGGTGCAGGTGAGCGGCGTCACAGCACACGCTAGGGCCGCAGTGTCCCCCGCCACACCCCACCTGTGTCTCAGTGTGAGACACGATGTCCGGTTCACCGCCGTGCGCGGGCTCGCCGCCCGACGTACCGTCGTCCATCCCACGAGGAGGGCGCGATGGGCGACGGAGGGCCACCCTCCCGCTCGCGGCTCCGGCGCGACATCGAGCGCGACCTGTCCGGCGCCGTCGCGGAGGGCAGCGCCGTGCCGCGGCGCGTCCTCGCGTCCTGGCAGCGGTGCGAGGAGTACGGCCTGCCGCTGGACTCCATCGACCCGGCGTTCAGCGGGACGTACGACGACGACTCGCTGTTCTACGCGTGCGGCGTGGAGGTCCTCACGGGGCTGCAGGCCACGCTGGCCGACGAGCCGGTCAGCCTCATGCTCACGGACGGCGAGGGGCTCGTCCTCAACCGGCTGTCCGGGGACGGCGGCCTGCTCCGGGCGCTCGACGACGTCCGTCTCGCGCCCGGGTTCACGTACGCCGAGCGCGACGTCGGCACCAGCGGCCTCGGGCTGGCCCTCGCCGACCGCGCCCCCGTCGTCGTCGAGGCCGACCAGCACTACAGCGTCACGCTGCACGGCTACACCTGCGCGGCGGCGCCCGTCCTCGACCCGCTGACCGGGCGGCTCCAGGGAAGCGTCAACCTCACCACCTGGTCGCAGTCGTCGAGCGGCCTGCTGCTCGCGCTCGCCCAGTCAGCGGCCGCGAACACGTCGGCGCTCATGCTCGCCCGCTCCCGCGGACTGGCCCAGCGGACGCTGCCCCGCGGCGAGGTGACGCGGGTCGAGGCGACGCGGCGCGAGCCGGGAGCGGGCACGATCACGACGCTGTCGACGGCGTGGACGGGCCCGCTCGACCGGGCCGTCGCCGAGGTGGCCGCGGGACGGGTGGTGCTCGCGCTCGGGGAGCCCAGATCCGGGCGCACCACCCTGCTCGCCCAGGCGCTGCGGCGCGGGCACCCGCGGCTCCGGGTGCTCAGCGCGCGGACACCGGCCGCCCAGGACGTCGAGGCCTGGCTGTCGCTGTGGACCCCCGAGCTCGGCAAGCCGGACACGGCCGTGGTCGTCGGCGACGTCGACACGCTGCCGTCGTGGGCCGCGCAGCACCTGCGGGACGTGCTGGGACGCGTACGGGCAGCGGGAGGGGCCAGTGCCGTGTCGTTCACCGCGGAGACGGCCGGGGGCCTGCCGGGCCCGCTCGTGCCGCTGGTCGACACCGCCGTCGTCGTGCCGCCGCTGCGGGAGCGCCCGGACGACGTGCTGCCGCTGGCCGAGCACCTCACGCGACGCGCCCGGGGGCGGGACGTCGCGATCACGCCGCGGG
>JALYNB010000162.1 GCA_030773395.1 Actinomycetota bacterium | reverse complement strand
CGTCGCCGACCCCCAGTTCCAGGCCCGCTACCGGCAGCACCGCCCCATGGTCGAACGCTCACTGGCGTGGATCACCCGGGGGAACCGCCGGCTGCGCTACCACGGCACCGCGAGGAACAACGCCTGGCTGCACCTCCGCGTCGGCGCGATCAACCTGCGCCGCCTTCTCGCCCTCGGACTGGTCCGCACCGACAGCGGTTGGGCCCTCGCGAGCTGACGGGAGAGGCCACCCGCCCCCTCCCGGCCCTCGGACGGCCCCTCAGGCCGCTCCTCGGACCCCGCAGACGCACTACTCAACGCTCAGCAGCGACCTCGAAGCCCGATCCCGCCAACAGCGCACCACCCGCACGCGAGCACGACGCCCTGCCCAGAGGCGCCTTGTTCAGCGATCTTCTAGTGTCCTGAGTCAGACTTTCGCAGGCAGTATGACTTGAGGCTGGCGAGGATCTGGTCGGCGGTCTTGGTCCAGACGTAGGGGCGGGGGTCGTCGTTCCAGCCGGCCATCCAGGAGCGGATGTCGGCTTCGAGGGCGCGGACGCTGGTGTGGGCGCCGCGTTGCAGCTTTTTGGTGGTGAGCTCGGCGAACCAGCGCTCGACGAGGTTGAGCCAGCTGCTGCTGGTCGGGGTGAAGTGCAGGTGAAAGCGGGGGTGGCGGAGCAGCCAGCGGTGCACGCTCGGGGTCTTGTGGGTGGCGTAGTTGTCCAGCACGAGGTGGACGTCGAGCTCCTCGGGAACCTCGGCGTCGATCTTGTTGAGGAACTTGGTGAATTCCACCGCCCGGTGCCGGGCGTGCAGCGAGCCGAGCACCTGGCCGGTGGTGAGGTTCAGCGCGGCGAACAGGCTGGTGGTGCCGTGCCGGACGTAGTCGTGGGTCCGCCGGGCGGGGGTGCCGGGCAGCATCGGCAGCGCCGGGGCGGTGCGGTTGAGCGCCTGGATCTGGGACTTCTCGTCCACGCAGAGCACGACGGCCCGCTCGGGAGGGTTGAGGTAAAGCCCGACGACGTCGCGGACCTTGTCCACGAACAGCGGGTCCTTCGACAGCTTGAAGGTCTCCTCGCGGTGCGGCTGCAGGCCGAACGCCCGCCACACTCGGCTGACGGTGGACTGGCTCAGTCCCGTCGCCGCGGCCATCGACCGGGTCGACCAGTGCGTGGCGTCGGTCGGAGCGGTCTCCAGCGTCTTCACGATCAGCGCCTCGACGTCGTCGTCGGACACCGAGCGGGGTCGGCCCGGCCGGGGCTCGTCGACCAGTCCGTCGAGCCGGTCGACCAGGAATCGGGACCGCCACTTGCCGACGGTCTGCGGCGTCACCCCCAGATCGGACGCGACCTGCGAGTTGCTCGCCCCCTCCGCCGCGGCCAGCACGATCCGGCTCCGCAGCGCCAGTGCCTGCGCCGTCTTCGGCCGCCGCGCCCACCTCGCCAACGTCTCCCGCTCCACCTCCGTGAGCGTCAGTTCGGACAGCGGACGACCCCGGCGCACCATGCCCCAGAGTACCAGGAATCCCTTGCGTACTTCCAACTCAGGACATTAGGTGGCGACAGGTTCAAGGCGCTGGTGCCCGGGCCGGAATGCGACCCCGTGCCGACGGCCGCGCGTAGGGTCCGTGCGTGCCCGAGGACGACCTGTTCGGCGAGGCGTCCCGCCGCGCGACGGCGGCGACCGCCCCTCTCGCCGTGCGCATGCGGCCGCGGACCCTGGACGAGGTCGTGGGCCAGCGGCACCTCCTCGGCCCGGGGACGCCTCTGCGGCGGCTGGTCGAGGGCGACGCCCCCATGTCGCTGTTCCTCTGGGGGCCGCCGGGCACGGGTAAGACGACGATCGCGCACGTCGTGTCGCTGGCGACAAAGCGACGCTTCGTCGAGCTGTCGGCCGTGACCGCGGGCGTGAAGGACGTGCGCGCGGTGATCGACGAGGCCCGGCAGGGCCTGTCGTTCTCGGGCGCGCAGACCGTCCTGTTCATCGACGAGGTCCACCGGTTCTCCAAGACACAGCAGGACGCGCTGCTGTCCGCGGTCGAGAACCGGTGGGTGACGCTGATCGCCGCGACGACGGAGAACCCGTTCTTCTCGGTCGTGTCGCCGCTCCTGTCGCGGTCGCTGCTGCTGACCCTGCAGCCCCTCACGGACGAGGACGTGCGGGTCGTCGTACGGCGGGCGCTGGCCGAGCCGCGCGGGCTCGGCAGCGCGGTGGCGCTGGACCCCGAGGCCGAGGAGCACCTGCTCCGGCTGGCCGGCGGTGACGCCCGCCGCGCCCTCACCGCGCTGGAGGCCGCCGCCGGCGCGGCGGCCGCGCAGAAGGCCGCGACGGTGGACCTGGCCACGCTGGAGGCCTCCGTCGACCGCGCCGCCGTGCGCTACGACCGCGACGGCGACCAGCACTACGACGTCATCAGCGCGTTCATCAAGTCGATGCGCGGGGGTGACGCGGACGCGACGCTCCACTACTTGGCCCGGATGGTGGAGGCCGGGGAGGACCCGAGGTTCATCGCCCGCCGGATCATCATCCAAGCCAGCGAGGACGTCGGCATGGCCGACCCCACGGCGCTGCAGGTCGCCGTCGCCGCGGCGGGAGCGGTGGAGCGGATCGGCTGGCCCGAGGGGCGGATTGTGCTCGCCCAGGCCGCGCTGCACGTCGCGCTCGCGCCGAAGTCCAACGCCGTGATCGCCGGCATCGACCGGGCGGCGGCGGACGTCCGCGGCGGTCTCACCGGCCCGGTCCCGCCCCACCTGCGCGACGCGCACTACGCGGGCGCCAAGCGCCTCGACCACGGGCGGGGCTACCGCTACCCGCACGACTTCCCGGGCGGGGTGGTCCGCCAGCAGTACGCCCCGGACGGCGTCCACGGCCGCGACTACTACGAGCCGACGGACCGCGGCGCCGAACGCGTCTTCGGTGAGCGGGTCGGCCGGCTCCGGGCGGTGCTCCGGGGCCTGCCCCCGCCGCGTTCGGCGGGCGTCGTGGAGGAGCGCCGGGGGGCGGGCACGCCGACGCCCGCGGAGGGGCCCCTGCGCCCGGGCGAGCGGGGCACCGCCGAGCAGCGGCCACCCGTACCTGTGGACGCCGCCACCGCCCCCGCTGAGGTCGCCCCCACCGACGGGCCGGGGACGTTCCGGCCCCGCTGCCGTCCTAGAGTGCCCACCGACACCGAACGAGCGGAGCTCGGCGAACCCCCGGCCGTGCCCCTGCGGCAGGCCGAGCCCGAGGCCGAGCCCGGGGGCGACCCCGAGCCCGACCGCGAGGCCGCGCGGCCCGGCCGCCGCCGGCGCGACGGTCGGACGCGCCCAGCGCACGACGAGAAGGAGCAGGCCCGCTGATGTCCGTGGGAGAGGTCGCGGCTCTGCTCGCCGCCGTCGTCTTCGCCGTCCTGGTGGGGCTGCTGGCCGTGCCGATCCTCAAGCTCGGCAAGGTCCTCGACGAGACGCGCCGCGTCGTGGCGGGCGTCGGCGACCAGACCCTCCCGCTGATCGACGAAGTCACCACGTCGGTCACGCAGGTCAACGCGGAGCTCCAGCGGGTCGACGCGATCGCGGCAAACGCCCAGGCGGTGAGTTCCAACGTTTCCGCGCTGACGGGCCTGTTCGCCGCCACGCTCGGCGGCCCCGTCGTCAAGGTCGCGGCGTTCTCCTACGGCGTCCGCAAGGCGGCGGGGGCCCGGTCGCGCGACCGACTCGAGCGCCGGCTGAGGTCGCAGCGGCGGGCCGACCGG
>JALYNB010000161.1 GCA_030773395.1 Actinomycetota bacterium | reverse complement strand
GTCCGGCGCGACGGGCGTCGCGCTGCAGCCGGGGCAGCTGTGGGCGGCGAACGGGTCGAACGAGGTCCTGCAGCAGCTGCTGCAGGCCTTCGGCGGGCCGGGGCGGCGGGCGATGGGCTTCGAGCCGTCGTACTCCATGCACCCGCTGATCAGCCTCGCCACCGGGACCGGCTGGGTCGCGGGCGAGCGGGAGGCCGACTTCTCCCTGACGCCGGACGGGGTGCGCGCCCAGGTCGAGCGGGAGCAGCCCGACGTCGTCTTCCTCACCAGCCCGAACAGCCCGACCGGCAGTGCGGTCGACCCGGCCGTCGTCGAGGCCGTGCTCGAGGCGGCGCCCGGCATGGTCGTCGTCGACGAGGCGTACGCCGAGTTCAGCGCCCGGCCGAGCGCGGTCCGCCTGCTTGCGGGCAACCCTCGGCTCGTCGTCGTCCGGACGATGTCGAAGGCGTTCGCGCTCGCCGGCGCCCGGGTGGGCTATCTCGCCGCCGCGCCGGAGGTGGTGGACGCGCTGATGCTCGTGCGTCTGCCCTACCACCTGTCCGCGCTCACCCAGGCCACGGCGCGGGCGGCGCTCGCCCACGCCCCGGCCGTCCTCGCCACCGTCGAGGCGGTCAGGGACGAGCGCGACCGCGTCGTCGTGGCGCTGCGCGGCCTCGGCCTCGACGTCGTCGACCCCGACGGCAACTTCGTCCTGTTCTCGACGGGCGGCCGGGAGAAGCGTGACCTGTGGCAGGCGCTGCTCGACCGGGGCGTGCTCGTCCGCGACGTCGGGTTGCCCGGCTGGCTCCGCGTGACGGCCGGGCTCCCCGACGAGAACGACGCGTTCCTGATCGCCCTGACCGCCGTGCTCGAGGGGGCCCCCACGGGGGCCACCGGGCTCGGCATGAGAGAGACAGCATGATCGAGGACACCGGAACTGCCGCTGCCGTCCAGGACTCGGCGCTGGACCCCGGGACCAGCACGGTCGTCGACACCGAGACCGACAGCGAGATCGAGCCCACCCAGGCGGGCACCGCCGGTCCGGGAACCGAGACGCCCGCGGCGCTCGGCGCGCCCCAGCCCCTCGTCCAGCCGGTCGCCGGCGTCAAGTCGCTCCGCCACGCGGTCGTCGAGCGCTCCACCAAGGAGTCGACCGTGCGGATCGAGGTGGACCTCGACGGCCAGGGCCGCACCGAGGTGTCGACCGGGGTGCCGTTCTACGACCACATGCTCGAGGCGTTCGGCAAGCACGCGGGCTTCGACCTCCGGGTGCAGTGCGCGGGCGACCTCGCCGTCGACACGCACCACTCCGTCGAGGACACGGCGCTCGCTCTCGGCGAGGCCATCAGGAGGGCGCTCGGCGACAAGGCGGGCATCCGCCGGTTCGGCGACGCGACGGTGCCACTGGACGAGGCCCTCGTCACCGCGGTCGTCGACCTGTCCGGTCGGCCCTACCTGGTGCACACCGAGCCACGTCTGCCCGACTTCATCGGCACGTTCGACACGACGCTGGTCCGCCACGTCTTCGAGTCGCTCGTCGCCACCTCCGCGATGACGCTCCACATCCGCGTGCTCGAGGGGCGCAACGCCCACCACATCGTGGAGTCGGAGTTCAAGGCCGTCGCCCGCGCGCTGCGCCAGGCCGTCGAGGCCGACCCGCGGGTGGCGGGCGTCCCCAGCACCAAGGGCGTGCTGTGAACCCGGGCCCGGGCTCGCCCCGCCGATGAGCCCGCTGTTCCTCGTCGGCTGCGGGCTGATCGTCGCTGCCGTCCTGCTCGGCGCTACCGGCGCCCCCGCCGCGGTGTGGGTGCTGCTCGGTGCCGTCGGGCTCGGGCTCTTCTGGCGGGGCGCGACGACCACCCCCGAGCGCCGAATCCGGTCGCACAGCGACGCGGCCCGGCGGGCGAAGTCGGCGTCAGGGCGGTCGAGGCGGGCCCCGGGGACGGGGCGTCGGCCGCGGTGACCCCGGTGTGGGCCGTGCTGGCGCTCGTCGCGCTGGCCGGGGCCGTCGCCGTGCGCCGCCGGAAGGACCTCCCGCGGCGCCGGGCGCTGCTGTCGACGGCGTACACCCTCGCGGTGGTGTCCGCGCTGTTCGCGCTGCAGGGGGTGGTGATGTTCACGCTGTCCGCCGTCCTGCTCGGTGCGGGCGCGGTGCTGGCCGCCCGGCGGGGTCTGCGCGAGCCCGGGGGGCGGTTCACGGGACGAGGCGTGGGCGTGCTGCTGTTGCTGGTCTCCGGTGGCCTGCTGCTGGCCTTCGCGGTCGCGGCGGCCATCGAACCCGGGTCCGTGGGGCACTACGCGCCGACCGCGGACCCCCGGACGAGAGGACTGGAGGCTCCATGACAGGCAGTCGCCCGCGTGTCGTCGTGCTCGACTACGGCTCGGGCAACCTGCGCTCGGCGGAGCGCGCGGTCGCGCGCGCCGGCGCCGACGTCGTCGTGACCGCCGACCGGGACGCCGCCCTGGCGGCTGACGGGCTGGTCGTGCCTGGCGTCGGGGCGTTCCGAACGTGCGCGAACGCCCTGCGGGACGCGGGCGGCGAGGAGGTCGTGCGCACGCGCCTCGAGCGCGACGCCCCCGTCCTCGGCATCTGCGTCGGCATGCAGGTCCTCTACGAGGAGGGCGAGGAGCACGGCGAGCGCACCCGCGGGCTCGGGGTGCTCCAGGGCGCCGTCACGGGGCTCGACGCCCCCGTCCTCCCGCACATGGGCTGGAACACGGTGACCGCGGCCCCCGGGTCGGTGCTGCTCGACGGGTTCGGGGCGGGGGAGCGGTTCTACTTCGTGCACAGCTTCGCCGCCCGCCCCGGCGCCGACGCCGACCCCGGTCTGCGGGAGTCCACCGCGGAGCACGGGGAGAGGTTCACCGCCGTCGTCGAGCGCGGTGCGCTCGCCGCGACGCAGTTCCACCCGGAGAAGAGCGGCGACGCGGGCCGCCACCTGCTCGAGAACTGGGTGCGGTCGCTGCGCTGACGCACCGGTCCGCCTGCTCAACACCACCTCACCTCACCTCACCTCACCCCATCCTCGGAGGCCCCCGTGAGCCTTGTCCTGCTGCCCGCCGTCGACGTTGCGGAGGGTCAAGCCGTCCGCCTCGTGCAGGGTGAGGCGGGCAGCGAGACGACGTACGGCGACCCGCTCGACGCCGCGCTGGCCTGGCAGGAGGGCGGGGCGGAGTGGGTCCACCTCGTCGACCTCGACGCGGCCTTCGGGCGCGGTTCCAACCGCGACCTGCTGGCGCGGGTCGTCCGCTCGCTGGACATCGCCGTGGAGCTGTCCGGCGGCATCCGCGACGACGACAGCCTCGACGCGGCGCTGGCGACGGGCGCGACGCGGGTGAACCTCGGCACCGCGGCCCTGGAGGACCCCGACTGGGTCCGCTCGGCGATCGCCCGCGTCGGGGACAAGATCGCGGTCGGGCTCGACGTACGGGGCACGACGCTCGCGGCCCGCGGCTGGACGCAGGAGGGCGGAGAGCTGTTCGAGGTGCTCGAGCGGCTCGACCGCGACGGCTGCGCCCGCTACGTCGTCACCGACGTCCGCCGCGACGGCACGCTCACCGGGCCGAACCTCGAACTGCTGCGCCGGGTCTGCGCTGCCACCGACCGACCGGTCGTGGCGAGCGGCGGCGTCTCCTCGCTCGATGACCTGCGCGTCCTGGCGGGCCTGGTGGACGCGGGCGTGGAGGGCGCGATCGTCGGCAAGGCGCTCTACGCCGGCGCGTTCACCCTGCCGGAGGCACTGGCCGCGGTGCGCGGATGAGCGTCGCCACCCGCGTGATCCCCTGCCTGGACGTCGACGCCGGGCGAGTCGTGAAGGGCGTGAACTTCCAGTCCCTGCGGGACGCGGGCGACCCCGTGGAGATGGCCCGCGTGTACGACGCCGAGGGCGCCGACGAGCTGGTCTTCCTCGACATCACGGCGTCGAGCGGGAGCCGTGAGACGACGTACGACGTCGTGGGGCGCACCGCGGAGCAGGTCTTCATCCCGCTGACCGTGGGCGGGGGGGTGCGGTCCGCCGACGACGCCGACCGGCTCCTACGCGCCGGCGCGGACAAGGTGGGCGTGAACACCGCCGCGGTGGCCCGGCCGGACCTGCTGCGCGAGATGGGACACCGGTTCGGCGCCCAGTGCGTCGTGCTGTCCGTCGACGCCCGACGGGTCCCGTCGGGCTCCGCGCCGACGCCCAGCGGTTTCGAGGTCACCACCCACGGCGGCCGCCGGGGCACCGGCATCGACGCGGTCGAGTGGGCGGCCCGCGGGCAGGAGCTCGGGGCGGGGGAGGTGCTGCTCAACTCGATGGACGCCGACGGCACGCGGGACGGCTACGACCTCGAGCTCATCCGCCTCGTCCGCGACGCCGTCACGATCCCGGTGATCGGGAGCGGCGGCGCGGGGGCGGTCGAGCACTTCGCCCCTGCCGTGGACGCGGGCGCGGACGCGGTCCTCGCCGCCAGCGTGTTCCACTTCGGCGCGCTGCGCATCGGCGACGTGAAGGCGGCCCTGCGGGGGGCGGGGCACTCGGTGCGCTGACCCCGGCCGGGACGCACGACGGGGGCCGCGCCGGACGGCGCGACCCCCTCCCGTGCTGGGGAGCGGTCAGCGCACGCGCGCCGAGCCATCGCGCCCGCCGGTCGTGACGCCGGCATCGGCGGCGCTGCTCACGCTGCCCTCCCGCGGGACCTCGCCCTCGGTGTCAGGCCCGTAGGGGGCCACGGCCTGGCGGGCGTCGGCCGCGGCGGCCCGCTCCGAGCCGTGCCCGTGGTCGTCGTCGAGCATCGTCGCCTCGTCGAAGGGGTCGTCGCCGGCGAGCACCCGGTCGGCCTGCTCCCGGTCGAACTCGCCGACCCAGTGCCCGATGAGCAGCGTGGCGACCGCGTTGCCGGAGAAGTTGGTCACCGCGCGGGCCTCCGACATGAACCGGTCGATGCCCACGATGATCCCTACGCCGTCGAGGAGCTCGGGCCGGTGGCTCTGCAGCCCGCCGGCAAGGGTGGCCAGGCCGGCGCCCGTGACGCCCGCCGCTCCCTTCGACGCGATGATCATGAAGAGGAGCAGGCCGATCTGCTCGCCGACGGCCAGCGGGTTGCCCAGCGCCTCGGCGATGAACAGCGAGGCCATCGTGAGGTAGATGGCGGTGCCGTCCAGGTTGAACGAGTAGCCGGTCGGCACGACGATCCCGACGACCGGCTTGCTGACCCCCAGGTGCTCCATCTTCGCGATGAGCCGGGGGAGCGCCGTCTCCGACGACGAGGTGGAGACGATGAGCAGGTACTCCCGGGCCAGGTACTTGAGCAGCGGGAACAGCGACATGCCGGTGACGACCTTGAGCAGCGCCCCGAGGATGACGAACACGAAGATCGCGCAGGTGAGGTAAAAGCTGATCATCAGCAGCGCCAGGCTGCCGAGGGCGTCCCAGCCGGTCTCGCCGACCACTGCCGCGATGGCCCCGAAGGCCCCGATCGGTGCCACCCACATGATCATCGCCAGGACCTTGAAGACGACCCGCTGGAAGACGGCGATGCCGCGCAGCGCGGCCTGCCCGGTGGCGCCGAGGCCCTGGATCGCGAAGCCCACGAGCAGGGCGACGAACAGGGTCGACAGGACCGACTCGCCGACCAGCGGGGAGACGAGCGTCGTGGGGATGAGCTCGAGCAGGAACTCGACGGTGCCGTGCGCCTCCGATGTCGACTTGTAGGTCGCCCCGGCGGTGTCCAGGCCCTCGCCCGGCTTGATCAGATTGCCCACGATCAGGCCGATCGCGAGAGCGAACGTCGACATCGTGAGGAAGTAGCCGAGGGCGAGACCGCCGACCCGGCCGACCTTGGCCGCCGCCCGGACGGAGCCGATCCCGAGCACGATCGTGCAGAAGATGACCGGCGAGATCATCATCTTGATCAGGTTGACGAACGCCGTGCCGAGGGGCTTCAGCGCCACCCCGAGGTCGGGGAAGAAGCCACCGATCAGGGCGCCGAGGACCACGGCCACGATGACCGAGATGTAGAGCAGGTGGGTGCGGTCGCGGCGCCGGGCCGGCGGGGTCGTCACCTCGGGGGCGTCGGGCAGGGGCATGCCTTCTCCTGTCGGCGCGCGTCGGCGCCCGCTTCGGGGACGGAAGGGGGACCGCCGGCGCAGGACAGGGCGCCAGGAGCGTTCCGGGTCAACCGGGCGGCGTGGGACATTCCCGGTCGTCGCCCGCCCAAGCCCGTCCGGGCGCGTGCGTGCCAGCACGGGCAGCTGGGCCCGGCGGTGCGGTCAGAGCCCTAGCCGGGTCGCGCGCAGCGCGGCGACCGCCACCGGGTCACCCGTGAGCTCCACCTCTGCCGCCTCCCCGCGGCCGAAGAGGTAGATGGTCAGCTCCCGCGGCGTGCCGGCGACGGTCACCACCGGGCCCGGGCCGCCGCGCGCCACCAGCTCGTCGCCGTCCCGGCGCAGCACGTGCACGGCAAGGCCCCGCACCCGCCGGGTGAGGACCCGGCCCATGAGGCGCAGCCGTGACCACAGCGGGTCGTCGAGCTCGGGGGTGTCCCGGCGCGGCCCGCCCCCCGCGGGCCGGCGGACGTCCTCGTGGTGCACGTAGTACTCCGCGAGGTTGGCCGCCTCCGCGACGCCGGGCAGCCGGAACGGGCTCAGCAGCGGCGGGCCCGACCGGATCCTCGCGACCAGCTCCTCGTACGGGCGGGCCGCGACGCGCTGCTGGACCCTGCCGGTGAGACCGGCCGCGGCGGGCAGCAGCACCCCGATCGCGGCGAGCGGCTCGCCTTCGCGCACCACGAGGTGCGCCGCCAGGTCGCGGGTGGCCCAGCCCTCGCAGAGGGTGGGGGCGTCCGGGCCGACGTCGAGGAGCAGGTCGCACAGGCGCGAGCGTTCTGCGGAGGCGAGGTCCATGACGCAGGGTGTAGCAGAGCCGCGACCGGCGGCACCGGACCGGCGCCGGAGTGGGGACGACGCCGCCGGCGGGGCCCGGGGTGGGGACGGCGCGGGCCGGCTGTGCGGCACACGGACGGGCGACGGACGGGAGGTGCGCGACGCCCGGACCGGTCCTGTCGGTGCGTGGTGGGACTGTGCGAGCCGGTCGTCGCGTTGGCGGTCCGGGGGGTGCGTGGCCACGGGCGGCGCGCCGGAGCGGGGAGGAGAGCGGTGAGCGCTCGTGTCTGAGCGGGGGTCGCGCCGCGTGCTGCGTGACGGGCTGCACGTGCTGGCCGTCGGGGTCCGCGAGGAGCCGGGCGTGTTCGCGGTGTCGGTCGCGGGGAGCACGCTCTACGCGTTGGCGACGATCGCCCAGGCCTACGTCCTCGGCGAGGCGGTCGGACGCGTCGTGCTGCCCGCGCTGCAGGCCGGGGCGGCCGCCGCGGGCGCCCTGTCCCTGGCCGCGGTCGTCATCGTCGCCGTCGCGGTGCTCAAGGCCCTGGGGGTGGTGGCGCGGCGCGTCGGTGCCGGGGTGATGCAGTACCGGCTCGGGGCTGCCTACCGGCGCCGCGTGACCCGGCAGTACCTGCGGCTGCCGCTGTCGTGGCACTCCCGCCACTCGACCGGCGAGCTGCTGTCGAACGCCAACGCCGACGTGGATGCCACCTGGTTCGTGATCGCGCCCTTCCCCTTCGCGGTCGGGACGCTGGTCATGCTGCTCGGGGCGGCCGTCGCGCTGCTCGTCACCGACCCGCTGCTGGCCGCCGTCGGGTTCGTCGTCTTCCCGGCGATCGCCGCGCTCAACGTCGTCTACAACCGGCGCCTGACGCCCGTGATGACACGAGCGCAGCAGCTGCGGGCCGAGGTCAGCGGCATCGCCCACGAGAGCTTCGACGGCGCGCTCGTCGTGAAGACCCTGGGGCGGGAGGCCGACGAGACGGCCAGGTTCGCCGCCCGTGCGACGGCGCTGCGCGAGGCCCTCGTGCGGGCCGGCCGGGAGCGCGCGTTCTTCGACCCGGCGATGGAGGCGCTCCCGCAGCTCGGCACGCTGGCCGTGCTCCTCGTCGGCACCGCCCGCGTCGCCTCCGGGGCGATCTCGCCGGGCGAGCTCGTCAGCGTCGCCTACCTGTTCACCCTGCTGGCCTTCCCCGTCCGCGCGATCGGCTGGGTCCTCGGCGAGCTGCCGCGGGCGACGGTGGGCTACGCGCGGCTGCGCCGGGTCCTCGACGCCGGGGGCGCGATGCCGTACGGCGACGAGGCGCTGCCCGGCGACCGGCCCGTCCGGCTCGGTGCGCAGGGCGTCCGCTTCTCCCACCCGGACCGCGACCCGGAGGCGTCCGGCCCGGGGG
>JALYNB010000160.1 GCA_030773395.1 Actinomycetota bacterium | reverse complement strand
GGCTCGGCACGTGCGGGCGACCGGGCCGGAGGCCGCCGTCGGGTAGCCGGCCGCGCCTCGGACACGGTCGCTGCCACGAGCGCACACCGACGCAGGACGAGCTCCCGCCGAGCCCGCGCCGACCGCGACCCCGGCGGGGTGCGCGTCGCCTCCGGCCGCAGTTCCGCTCAGTGCCCGTCGCCGAGACCCCAGGAGGTCACCTTCGTCGGCGTCAGGACGATCCTGGCCTCGGCTCCGGTGGCCGGATCCGGTGGGACCACTCGGGCCGGCCCCTGCACGTGGACGCACCGTGGTTGCCACGGCGGGAGCACGTCGTCGACGACGAGCGCGGCCCTGGGGTTGCCGAGCACGTTGCGGTACTTGCGGGTCGCGGCGAACTGACGGCCGGAGACCTCGAAGGTGCCGGACACCTCGTCGTAGCTCCAGCCCACGGGCACGACGTGTGGTTGTCCGTCGGGACCGCTGGTCGCCAGCCGGCCGAGCCGGCGCTCGCTGCGCAGGTAGCGCAGCTCGGCGGCCGACAGCCTGACCACCGGCAACCCGACCTCGTCGCCCCCCAGCGCAGCCCCCGGCGACCGGGTCACCGCCGACCGCCGGCCTCGAGGCGCTGCGGGCTCGCGGTCGCCGGGACGAGCCCACCGCTCCGTGTCGCCGCGAGGTACGCGCCCCCGACGACGAGGTGCATGAGGGCCAGCAGCAGCCGGGTGGTGGTGTCGGTGTCGGTGCTGAGCGGGAAGGCCAGCGACCCCACGGTGAACAGGACGGCCAGCGCCCGCACGAGCACCACCGCGCGGCGGGCCCGGCGCGCGACCAACGCCGTGACGAGCAGCCCGGCGACGAGGGGCAGCACGGTGGACGCGACGACGGCCCCGACGCCGACCTGCACCGGGGTCCCGGCCGCGCCGCGCCCGGGGACCGTGAACGTGGCGCCGGCACCTCCTCCGAGGAGGAGGAGCGCCAGGTTCGTGACGACCGCCGCCGCTGTCGTGGCAGCCGATGCACGGACTGTGGCAGGACTGGTGATCGATGACATCGCTGCTCCTCTATGGTTGATAACCTCAACAGTGAAGGAGCATGACGAGAAGCACTAGAGGTCGTCAAGTGTCCACGACCTCGAGTACCCTGGGAGCGTGACGGAGCAGCGACCGCCGGGGGCGGCGGACGAGGCGCGCGAGACCGCGGCGCTGCTCATCGAGGTCACGGAGCGGACGCGTCAGAACTTCGCCGACGTCGCCGCGCAGTTCGAGCTCACGACCGCCCAGGCACGCGCGCTGCTCGCTCTCGGGGGCACGGTCCCCATGCGCTCCCTTGCCGACCACCTGCGGTGCGACGCCTCCAACGTCACCGGCATCGCGGACCGCCTGGAGACACGGGGCCTCGTCACCCGGCAGTCCCGGGAGGGCGACCGCCGCGTCAAGCTGCTGGCCCTGACCGACGACGGACGCCGCGTCCGGGCGTCGCTGGAGGCCGCGATGCTCGACGCTTCTCCGGTCATGGCGGCACTCGACAGCGCCGAACGTGAGACGCTGCGCGCCCTCCTCGCCAAGGCGAGCCGTTCGGGGCCGCACTGAACCCCGGCGGCCCGCCCGGCCGGCGGGCCCCTGGTCGGGCAGTCCCGCTCAGTGCCCGTCGCCGCGACGCTCACCCGGGTCGAGGCCCCCGGCCCGCTGCGCGTCGCGCACGCCGTGCCGCACGCCAGCCGGATGACCCAGTGGAGGACGACGAGACCGAGCAGCCAGAGCAGCAGGGGCAGGAGGAGCGTCCAGGCGAGTCCGATCGCGGGCTCGACGGCAGCCACGAGCCCCTCCGCTCCCGGGGGCCCGCCTCCGGGAGGACCTCGCCAGGGCGGCTACAGGTACTGCCCCGTGCCCCCGCCGAAGCCGCCCCCGTCACCACCGGGTGCTTGTGGCCCCGCACCCGGCGCGCCGCGCTGGGCTGCCCCCGGCGGGAGCGCCCGGCCCTGCATCTGCTCGAGCTGCACCCGGGCCGCCATCTGCTGCGCGAACAGCGCGGTCTGCAGCCCGTGGAACAGGCCCTCCAGCCAGCCGACGAGCTGGGCGTGGGCGATCCGCAGCTCCGCGTCCGAGGGCGTCTCCGACTCGAACGGGAGGGTCAGCCGGTCGAGCTCGTCCCGCAGCTCGGGCGCGAGCCCCTCGCCGAGCTCGCGGAGGGAGTTGGCGTGGATCTCCCGCAGGCGGGAGCGGGAGGCGTCGTCGAGGGGCGCGGCCTTCACCTCGTCGAGCAGCTGCTTGACCATCGTGCCGATGCGCATGACCTTCGCCGGCTGCTCGACCATGTCGGCGACCGAGTCCCCGCGGCCCGCGCTCCCGCCTTCCGCCTTCCGACCGGAGGCCGGGGGTTCGGTCGCCACGCCGATCGGGGTGCCGTCAGGCCCGACGACGACGACCTGGTGGCCCTGGGGGAGGTCCTGACGTGGCTCGCTCACGAGCCCATCCTCCCGCCGACCCGGCCGGCCCACACCTGCGCGACGGCCGTTCGGAGCCCCGCCTACCGCTGGCCGTGCACCTCCAGCACGACCTTCCCGACGTGCTCGCTGGCCTCGAGCACCCGGTGGGCCGTCCCCGCGTCCGCGACGGGAACCACGCGGTCGACCACCGGCTGCACGGCACCCTCGGCGACGGCCGGCCACACGCGCGCGACGACGTCGGCGACGATCTCCGCCTTGCCCCCGGGCCCGTCCACGGGACGGGACCGCAGGGACGTCCCCGTGACGCTGGCCCGCTTGGCCAGCAGCTGGCCGAGGTCGAGCTCGGCCTTGCGACCGCCCTGCAGGCCGATCACCACGAGGCGGCCCCCGACGGCCAGAGCGCGGACGTTGCGCTCGAGGTAGGTGGCGCCCATGTTGTCGAGCACGACGTCCGCGCCGCGTCCGGCGGTCTCCTCCCGCACCCGCTCGACGAAGTCCTCGCCCCGGTAGTCGACGGCCACAGCCGCCCCCAGCTCGAGGCAGCGTCGTCGCTTCTGCTCCGAGCCGGCGGTGACGATCACGCGCGCCCCGTGGCGGGCGCCCAGCTGGATCGCCATCGTGCCGATCCCGCTGGACCCGCCGTGCACCAGGAGGGTCTCGCCGGGTGCGAGGCGGGCCGTCCGGAAGACGTTCGACCAGACGGTCCCCACCACCTCCGGCAGCGCGGCCGCCTCTCGCAACGTCAGGCCGCCGGGCACGGGCATCACCTGCGCGGCGGGCACGGCCACCAGCTCGGCGTACCCGCCGCCGGCGAGCAGGGCGCAGACCCGGTCGCCGACCGACCACGTCGTCACCGCGTCCCCGACCGCCTCGACGGTCCCCGAGCACTCGAGCCCCGGGTACGGCGGCGCCCCCGGCGGGGGCGGGTAGTGGCCCTCGCGCTGCAGGAGGTCGGCGCGGTTGACCCCCGCGTACGCCACCCGCACCAGGACCTCGTCGGGCCTCGGCTCCGCGTCGGGCACCTCGGTCCAGCGGAGGGCGTCGGGACCGCCCGGCTCGGGGATCGTGATGGCACGCATGACCGCACAGTAGGGCGCGGGCCCGCCACCACAGGCGTCGGCGCCGGCCGGCGGCCACACTGGGGGCCGTGTCGCCGTCCCCCCCGCCCCCCCGGCC
>JALYNB010000159.1 GCA_030773395.1 Actinomycetota bacterium | reverse complement strand
GCGGCAGGCCGGCCGGGGGTGGCGCGGGCCCATACCGGTCAGGGCAGCCGCGGCGGCAGTTCCAGCCGGGCGAACAGCTCGGGGCCGAGGAAGTGGTGGATGTGGGCTATCCGTCCGCCTGACACCTCGAGCACCTGGATGCACCACGGCACGAAGCCACCGTCGGGGTCGGGCTTGTACTGCGCGAACGCGGGCTGGCCGCTCACCGCGACCGGGAGCAGGCGCGAGCCCCGGCAGGCGATCCCGTGCCCGGTGTACCAGCCGACCATCTCCTCACGGCCGCGCAGCCACAGGGCCAGCGGCGGCATGGACATGCTCGCGTCCTCGTGGAGCAGCGCGACGAGGCCGTCCATGTCGTAGGCCTCGAAGGCGGCCGTGTAGCGGACGAGCAGCTCCCGCTCGGTGTCACCGAGGGTGGCCGTGGTGAGGGCGGCGTCCTTGTCGAGGGCGGCCGCCGTGGCCCGGGCCCGCTGCCGCGCTGTTCACCGAGACGACGGTCGTGTCGAGCAGGTCGGCGACGTCGGCCGCGGGCCAAGCGAGCACCTCCCGGAGCACCAGCACGGCGCGCTGCCGCGGGGGCAGGTGCTGCAGCGCGGCCACGAAGGCCCAGCCGGATCGTGTCCTGCACGACCACCCGCTCGGCCGGGTCGCCCCCCGCCACCTCCGCCTCGCCGATCGGGCCGAGCCACGTGGTCTCCGGCAGCGGCGCGCCGAGTGAGGTGGACGAGGGCAGGGGCGACGAGAGGTCCATCGGCAGCGCCCGCCGCTGCCGGCCGCGCAGGCTGTCGAGGCACGTGTTGGTCGCGATGCGGTCGAGCCCCGTGGTCCGGTCGCGGATCGTCCCCCGCAGCACCGGGTGGCGGGCCTCCAGCGCGTCGAGCACCGCGCACGGGGTGATGGGCCCGTCGACCTCCAGCGCGACCTCGCCGGGCACGCGGGCGAGGGCCCCCAGGTGGGCGGGGAGCACGACGCGGACCACGGCGGTCACCGGAGCGTCTGCACCTCGACCGACAGCCACGGGCGGGAGGTCCCGCACGAGCGCGGTCCAGGTGTCGCCGTCGTCGGCGGAGGCGTGGACCTGCCCGCCCGTCGTCCCGACGTACACCCCGCACGGGTCGAGCGTGTCGATCGCCACGCGTCCCGCAGGACGTTGACGTAGCAGTCGCGCTGGGGCAGTCCCTCGGTGAGCGGCTCCCACTCGTCGCCACCGACACGGGTGCGGTAGACGCGCAGCTGCCCCTCGGGCGGGAAGTGGTGGCAGTCGCTGGTGATCGGTACGACGTACACGGCGCCTCGCCCGCGTACCGGAAGTCGTTGCCGACCGGGTCCAGGACGTGCCCCCGTCGTCGGAGCGCTGCACGACCTGCCCGAACCAGCCGCCGCTCTGTGAGGCGTAGAGCCGGTCGGGCTCGGCCGGGCTGCCCGCCAGGTGGTACACCTCCAGCCGGGGAACAGCGGGCCCTCGACGGCCCAGTCCGCCCTGCTGCCGTCCGCCGTGAGCACGAACGCGCCCTTGCGCGTCCCCACCAAGACCCGCACTCCGCTCACCCTGTGCTCCTCCCGGACGCCGTCGAGCCCTCTCGGGGTGGACGCCGCGAGTGGCCCGGATTCATCGGCGGCCGGCCGGTGACTCGCGGTGTGCCCGCGCGTCGGTACGACGGACGCCGGACGAGCGGAGGACGGGATGATCACGGAGTTCAGGGCGACCCTGCAGCGCAGCCCCGCGACGGGCGGGTGGACCTACGTGGTGCTCGACGGGTCCGCCGACCTGTTCGGCACCCGGGGCCTGGTGAAGGTGCGGGGCAGGTCGACGGGCAGCCGTTCCGCAGCGCCTTCATGGCGGTGGGCGACGGCACGCACGAGCTGCCGGTCAAGGCCGAGGTCCGACGCCGCATCGGCAAGGAGGCGGGGGACGCCGTGCTCGTCCGGATCGACGAGCGGCTCGGCACCGGGACGACCCAGCGGACGAGCCCGCGCCCGGCGCCGCGGCTCCGCGCGGGGGCACACTGGCCCGGTGAGCGGGACCGGCTGGGCAGACGGGGTGGCCGCGGTCCACGCCGTCGTGGTGCTGCTCGTCCTCGCGGGCGGCCTGGCGGGACTCCGCTGGCCGGGGGTGCGCCGCGTGCACCTCCCTGTGCTCGCGGCCGCGCTGGCGGTGAACGTGACGGGGTCCGACTGCCCGCTCACCACCCTGGAGCTCCGGCTCCGCCGCGGGGAGGGTGGCGCGGGCTACTCCGGAGGCTTCGTCGGCCACTACCTGCTCGAGCCGGTGCTGGGGACGGGGAGCGCCGGCCCCTCCGTCCCCGGGCTCGTGCTCGCCGCCGCCGTGGTGCCCAACCTCGTCGCGTACGGCGTGCCGCTCTTGCGGTGGACGCGCGAGCGCACCCGTCAGGGGTGGCCCGTGGGTCAGTGGCTGGCGGTGCCCCGTCGGGACTCCAGCCGCGGCGGGACGAGCCGTTCGGCGAGCAGGCCGGTGGCGAGCGAGTAGACGGCCTTGTGCGCGACGTCCCAGGCCTGCTCCCGCAACGGCCACGTGTGCGGCGGAGCCCCGCAGCCGGTCGCGTTCTCGAAGGTCTGGTCGAACGAGAGGCGGACGACGGTGTGGGCGAGATGCGCCCGCGGGCCGCGGAGGCCGACCGCCGCCCACACGCCGCGCAGCGCGCCGAGGACCGCCCCAGTG
Source organism: Actinomycetota bacterium (assembly GCA_030773395.1). GTDB lineage: Bacteria > Actinomycetota > Actinomycetes > JALYNB01 > JALYNB01 > JALYNB01. The sequence continues at coordinate 2,801 of JALYNB010000159.1, read as the reverse complement.
CCCCAGTGCATGGTGTGGTTCCACACCAGCGGCCGGTCGTCGTCGCCGGGGTGACGACCCAGCAGGGTGAGCAGCGTGCGCCCCGGCACGTAGGAGTTCGCACGGTGCGTGAGGGCCTGCTCGGCCTTCTCGCCGGCCGTCATCACCGCGACCCCCAGCAGTCCGGCCGCCACGCCCCGGCTGGCCGCGGACAGGAGCGTCGACGGGCGCCCCTGGCTCCCGCTCATCGCTCGACGTCCGTCCGGCCGGCGCGCGTCACGGGCCGCTGCCCGACGCGGAGCGGAGGCAGCTGCTCTATCCCGCCGGCGAGTCGGGCGAGGGCCCGGCTGACCGCGCGGCTGGTGGAGGCCGTCGCCCCGCCGGAACGGCGGGCCAGACGGTCGAGTCGGTCGCGCAGCCGGTCGATCAGGGCGAGCGGGGGTCCAGACAGCGCGTTGCCCGGGGGGCGGCGGGAGACGACGGCGTGCGGGCGGGTCGGCGCGGTGCGCTGCACGAGCTCCCAGCGCCGGCCGAGGCGCCGCAGCGAGACCGGGTCGAGCGCGGCCTGCAGGCGCGGCAGGAGCACGTCCTCCTCGTCGCGGAGGTCGGCCTGCAGCAGGTCGTGCAGGCGGTCGAGGAGCTGGGCCCGCCGCGGGTCGTCGGACGGGTTCCGGTCGACCGCGGCGAAGACCTCGTTGACCTCCTGGTGCTCCTTCTCGATGCGCAGGGTGATCTCCTCCCCGCCGGGAAGCGCGGCCCGGACCGCCGGCCAGAGCACCACCTCCTCGGCGTACGCATGGGGGAACACGAGGCGCGCGATCCGGCTGAGCACCTCGTCCTGCTCGTCACCCCGAGTCGTGCGCAGGCGGCGCAGGAGGCCGTCGAGCTCCTCGTGGTCACGTCTCTGGTGCGCAAGGACGCTCCGGCGGCCCCCGAGCTGCTCCAGCGATTGGCCCGCGATCGACACCATGACCTCCTCCGCGAGGGACGCCCCTCCACAGGGGAGGGTGCCCCTGTCGAGGCGTGGAGACACCGACGCCGGGACTGTCGTCGCCGGGACGGGTCCGGCCCCGGCGAACGGGTAGTGCCGCTCGCACGAGCGTCGGAGGAGGAACCGTGCCAGGTCGATGGCTGCTGGGGGAGACCGCCGGAGTGGAGCCGGGAACCGGGCACCGGGACCAGCGGCCCCGAGCCGTGCTGCTCGGGGTGCAGACACCTGCGGGTGGTGGTGACGCGGTCGCGCTCGCCGAGCTCGAGCGCCTCGCGGACACCGACGGCCTGCAGGTCGTCGGGCAGGTGACGCAGGCGCGCGACCACCCGGACCCGGCGACGTTCATCGGCGCCGGCAAGGTCGCCGAGCTCGCCGACCTCGTGGGCGAACGGGGTGCCGACCTCGTGATCGCCGACGCGGAGCTGTCGCCCGGGCAGCTGCGCAACCTGGAGGAGGCGACGGGCGTCCGCGTGGCGGACCGGACCGCGCTGATCCTGGACATCTTCGCCGAGCACGCCCGGTCGAACGAGGGCAAGGCCCAGGTCGAGCTCGCCCAGTTGGCCTACCAGCTGCCGCGGCTGCGCGGGCAGGGGCGCGCGATGTCCCGCGTGGGTGGCGGTCGGGTCGCCGGCGGTGCCGGTATGGGCGTCCGCGGTCCCGGCGAGATGCGGCTCGAGACCGAGCGGCGGCGGCTGCGGCGGCGGATGGCGAGCCTGCGCGACCAGGTCCGGGACATGGCCCAGCGACGGGAGATGACGCGCCGTCGCCGCTCGAGCAACCGCATCCCGTCCGTCGCGCTGACCGGCTACACGAACGCGGGCAAGTCGTCGCTGCTGAACCGGCTCGCGGGCGCCGACGTGCTCGTCGAGGACGCGCTGTTCGCGACCCTGGACCCCACGGTCCGGCGCGTGACCGCCCCGGAGGGGACCGTCTTCACGCTCACCGACACCGTCGGGTTCGTCCGGCACCTGCCCCACCAGCTGGTGGACGCCTTCCGGTCCACGCTGGAGGAGGTCGCCCGAGCCGACTTCGTGGTGCACGTCGTCGACTCGTGCGCCCCGGACGCCATGGGACAGGTGACCGCTGTCCGCGGCGTCCTGTACGAGATCGGGGCCGCCCAGCTGCCTGAGCTGCTCGTGCTGAACAAGGTCGACTGCGCCGACCCCCACACGCTGACCGCTCTCGAGCGGGCCTACCCCGGGGCCCTCCTCGTGTCCGCCAAGACGGGCGAGGGGGTCGACGCGCTCCGCGACGCCATCACCCGCGAGTCCGCCCGGATCACGGGCACATCTGTGGCCTACCCGGCGGAGTCCGGGGCCGAGGCGGAGGCGCGGGCCGAGGTGGAGAGTCGACGCTGAGACCGCGTGGCACCGGTCCCACCCGTACGGCGGCTGCGGGCCGCCGTACGGCGGCCGGCACGGCTGGTGTCACCCCGCGCCGCGGAGCCGCCGTGGGGGCGACGACGACGGGAACAGGTCGCAGGGCCGGGCCGTTGTGGCAGTCGTCCCGCTGACCGGGCGGGTCTCCCGAGAGCGGAGGCCGGCGCCGGGGCGGGGGGGCCGATGGGCCCGGGTTATACTTCTGGATGTCGCGCGGCAGTCAGGGTCGCGGGTCGGGAACAGCGAGGAGCGCCCTGCGCGTTCCACTCCCTGACACTGGTGGTAAGATGAGAGTCCGTTACCGAGGAAGCCCAAGCGGGTGGAAGCGGTGCGCGTCCGCTTCTTGAGAACTCAACAGCGTGCTTAAGGTCAGTGCCAATTATCCCGCGTCGGGGGACGGTGGCTTGGGCGTCTTTTCTGGGCGTCCGGCTCGTTCCCGTAGCGCGGAACCT
>JALYNB010000158.1 GCA_030773395.1 Actinomycetota bacterium | reverse complement strand
GCCGGGTCGCCGTCCGGGCAGACGTCGCGCTCCCCGCTGGTCGGCACGGCCGCCAGCGCGGCGAGCCCACGCCGCCCCTGCGCCCTCGCAGTGCGGACTGCGTCGCGCCAGTACGGCGAGAACGGCGCGATCACGTCGCGCAGCTGCTCCTCGACGGCGGCCTCCCGGGCGGCGGCCAGCGCACGGGCGGACTGCCGGTCCCACCTGGTCCCCGACGCCGACAGCACGGCGGCGGAGTCTAGGCAGCCGCGAGGCGCTACTGGGTGAGCGGGCCGGGGGCGCCAGCCGGCCGGGACGACGACGGCCGGTCGCCCCGCGGGACAGCCGGCCGTCGCGCCATGGGCTCAGCCCTTGCGCTTGGTGATCTCCTCGGTCAGCTGCGGGACCACGTCGAACAGGTCACCGACCAGCCCGTAGTCGGCGAGCTCGAAGATCGGGGCCTCGGGGTCCTTGTTGACGGCCACGATCGTCTTGGAGGTCTGCATGCCGGCCCGGTGCTGGATGGCGCCGGAGATGCCAACCGCGAGGTAGAGCTGCGGCGACACGGTCTTGCCGGTCTGCCCGACCTGGTGGGAGTGCGGGTACCACCCGGCGTCGGTCGCGGCGCGCGAGGCGCCGACGGCGGCGCCGAGGGAGTCGGCGAGCCCCTCCACCAGGCCGAAGTTCTCGGCGGCGCCCACCCCGCGCCCACCGGAGACGACGATGGCCGCCTCCGCCAGCTCGGGCCGCCCGCCGGCCTTCTCCACGACCCGGTCGACGACCTTGGCCTGCCGCGAGGTGTCGGACACCGACACCGTCAGCTGCTCGACGGCCGGCTCCGACGGCGCGGGCTCGGCCGGGAACGCGTTCGGGCGCACCGTGACGATCGGCGTGCCGCTGGCGACCCTCGACTGCACGATCGTCGCGCCACCGAAGATCGACTGTGTGGCCGTGAAGTCGGCCGCCACGTCGGTGGCGTCGGTGATGATCCCCGAGGCGGTGCGCACGGCGACCCGGGCCGCCACCTCCTTGCCCTCCAGCGTGGAGGCCACGAGCAGTGCGGCCGGCGACGCCGACTGCACCAGCCCGGCGAGCACCTCCGCCTTGGGGCCGGCGACGTAGTCGGCGAGCTCCGGCGCCTCCCCGACGTACACCTTCGCGGCGCCGAACTCGGCGAGCCGGGCCGCGGCGTCACCGCCCGCGTACTCCCCCGGGCCGCCGAGGAAGACCGCGCCGGCCTCGCCCAGCTGCCGCGCCTTCGACAGGAGCTCGAGGGTGACCTTCTTGACCGTCCCGCCGACGTGCTCGACGAGGACCAGGACCTCTGCCATCCGTGTCTCAGCTCCCTAGATGAACTTCTTCGACGCGAGGAACTCGGCGACCTTGGCGCCGCCGTCCCCCTCGTTCTTGACGATCTGCCCGGCGCCGCGCGGCGGCGAGACCTCGAACGAGGCGACCTGCGACGGGGCGTTGGCCAGCCCCACCGACCCGGAGTCGATGCCGGCGTCCGCGACGGTCAGCGTGGTCAACGGCTTCTTCTTCGCCGCCATGATCCCCTTGAACGACGGGTAGCGCGGATCGTTGATCTTCTCGACCACGCTGACGACGGCCGGCGTCGCGCCCTCGACGACGTCGTAGCCGGACTCCGTGACACGCTCGACGCGGACCGAGGCGCCGTTCGGCTCGACCTTGCGCGCGTTCGTCAGCTGGGGCACACCGAGTCGCTCGGCCAGCAGAGCACCCATGATCGACATGCGCGCGTCCGTGGACTCGGAGCCGAGGACCACGAGGTCGAACTGGAGCGTGCCGAGCGCCGCGGCCAGCGCCGCGGAGGTCTGCACGGCGTCGGAGCCGGCCAGCGCGTCGTCGAGCAGGTGGACGGCCTTGTCGGCGCCCATCGACAGGGCCTTGCGGATGGTCTCGACCGCGCGCTCCGGACCCATCGTCAGCACGGTCACCTCGCCGCCCGCGGACTCCTTGATGCGCAGGGCCTCCTCGACGGCGTACTCGTCGAGCTCGTTCATCACCGCGTCGACCGACGCGCGGTCGACCGTGCTCGTGCCCTCCTGGAGCCGCTTCTCGGCCCAGGAGTCGGGCACCTGCTTGACCAGTACGACGATGTTCACGGCGACCGCCGACCTCCCACTTGTCTCGAGACGACCTGGTGTGCGCGCGGGTCGCGCCCCTCGGCGAGGGTGGTGCCCCGGCCGGGGTGCGCGCAAATGCGAGCACCGAGGCCACGAGCCCCGGGCCATCGTAGCCGGGACCGAAC
>JALYNB010000157.1 GCA_030773395.1 Actinomycetota bacterium | reverse complement strand
GTCCGCGACACCCCGGCGGGCGCCCCGCCCCGTGCGCCCCTGCGACTGTCCGGGATCCCCCGGCAGGTGCGGCTGGTCTGGGAGGAGCCCGGCCGCCGCCTCGGCTTCTGGACGCACTTCGCGACCCAGTTCTCCGGCACCGTGTTCGCGCTGCTGTGGGGCTACCCCTTCCTCGTCGAGGGTGAGGGGCTGTCGCCGCAGGTGGCGGCTGGCCTGCTGACACTCCTCGTGGTCGCTGGCGTCGTCGTCGGCCCCGTCGTGGGGTCGCTGGTCGCCCGGTGGCCGCTGCGCCGCTCTGTCATCGTCCTGGCCGTGACGCTGGCGTCCGCGGCCGCGTGGACCGTCGTGCTGCTCTGGCCGGGGCCGGCCCCGCTCCCCCTGCTGGTGCTGCTCGTGCTGGTGCTCGCCACCAACGGCCCGGGATCCATGGTCGCCTTCGACTACGCGCGCACGTTCAGCCCTCCCGAGCGGCTCGGCGTGGCCACCGGCGTGGCGAACGTCGGCGGCTTCGTCGCGTCGTTCAGCACCATCTTCCTGATCGGGCTGGTGCTCGACCTGCTCGCCCCCTCCGGGAACCCGACCCTCGGCGACTACCGCGTCGCGCTGGGCGTGCAGTACGTCGTCTGGGGCGTGGGGCTCGTGGGCGTCGTGCGCAACCGCCGGGCCCTGCGGCGGCAGTTCGCCGCAGCGGGCACGGTGATCGACCCGGTCCACCGCGCCGTCGTACGGCGGCTGCGCGCCCGCGGCACGCGGCGGGTCAGCTGACCGAGGGGTTCCCTCCGACCGCCGCCGAGCGGGCGGCCTCACCGGCCACCCGCACCGCGTTCGCCACCGCCTCGTGGACCGTCGTGTCGAAGACGCTGGGCACGATGTAGAGCGGGTTGAGCTGCTGGGGGTCGACGACCCCCGCGAGGGCGCGCGCGGCCGCGAGCTCGGTGTCGAGCGTGACGTCGCGGGCCCGCGCGTCGAGCAGCCCCCGGAACACGCCCGGGAACACGAGGACGTTGTTGATCTGGTTGGGTTCGTCGCTGCGACCCGTGGCCACGACCGCGGCGTGGCGACGGGCCGCCTCCGGGTCGACCTCGGACACGGGGTTCGCCAGCGCGAAGACGATGGCGCGCTCGGCCATCGACGCCACGTCGTCTTCGGTGAGGATCCGCGGCGCGCTGACCCCGATGAACACGTCCGCTCCCCGCAGGGCCTGCCCGACCGTGCCGGTCTCGTCGCCGGGGTTCGTCGTCTCGGCGATCCAGCGCAGGTTGTCGTCGAGGTCGCCGCGGCTGGGGGCGACGACACCCCCGATGTCGCAGACCCGGACGGTGCGCACACCGGCGTGCAGCAGCAGCTTGAGGATCGCGGTGCCGGCCGCGCCGGCTCCCGCCAGCACGATGCGCGCGTCGGTCAGCTCCTTGCCGACCACGCGCAGCGCGTTGAGCAGAGCGCCGACCACCACGATCGCTGTGCCGTGCTGGTCGTCGTGGAACACCGGGATGTCGAGCATCTCGCGCAGCCGCCGCTCGACCTCGAAGCACCGCGGCGCGCTGATGTCCTCGAGGTTGATGCCGCCGAAGCCGGGCGCGATGAGCTGGACCGTGCGCACGATCTCGTCGACGTCCTTCGTGTCGAGGCAGATCGGCCAGGCGTCGATGTCGCCGAACCGCTTGAACAGCGCGGCCTTGCCCTCCATCACGGGCATCGCGGCCTCGGGCCCGAGGTCGCCGAGCCCCAGGACCGCCGTGCCGTCGGTGACGACCGCGACGCTGTTGCGCTTGATCGTGAGGCTGCGGGCGTCCTCCCGGTTCGCGGCGATCGCCTGGCAGACCCGCGCGACCCCGGGCGTGTAGGCCATCGACATGTCGTCGCGGGTGCGCAGCGGCACCTTCGAGCGGACCTCCAGCTTGCCGCCGAGGTGGAGCAGGAACGTGCGGTCGCTGACCGCACGGATGCGCACGCCCTCCAGGGCGCCGATGGCTGCGGTCACCGACTCCGAGTGCTCGGCGGAGCTCGTGGAGCAGGTGACGTCGAGGACGAGCCGGTCGGGGTGGGACTCCGCGACGTCGAGCGCCGTGACCACGCCGCCCGTCTCACCGGCAGCGGTGGTGATCAGACCGACGATCTTGGGATCGGGGTGCACCTCCAGCCGCATGGTGATCGAGTACGACGCACTGGGGATCGCCACGTCCTGCCTCCTCCGGTCCTGCCGTCACCCGAGCGCGGCCCCGGCAGTCTGTCGGAGGAGCCGTGCCACCAGGTCGCGGGGTCGGGGTCGGCCTGGCCGTCGTCCGTTTGCTCCCCCCGCGCCCGGGCAGCCAGGGGCCGCGTCGACGACGGCGCCCGAGGAGGAGCCGCATGGCCGACGAGCGCGCAACCGACCAGTACACGATGCAGGACCCGACGACGCAGTACCGCGAGGCGGGCCCCGAGTTCCAGCAGTACCAGGAGGGGGCGGGCCTCGAGGAGGGCATGCGGGTCAAGCCGGACGCCGGCGAGCAGAGCTACCGCGGCACCGGTCGGCTGACCGGGCGCAAGGCACTCGTGACGGGGGCCGACAGCGGCATCGGCCGCGCCGTGGTCATCGCTTTCGCACGCGAGGGCGCAGACGTGGTGCTGTCGTACCTGCCGGAGGAGGAAACCGACGCCCAGGAGGTCGTCGCGCTGGTGACCGAGGCGGGGCGCAAGGCCGTCGCGGTCCCGGGCGACCTCACCGACGAGGCCTACTGCGAGCGGCTCGTGCAGACGACGGTCGACGAGCTCGGCGGGATCGACATCCTCGTGAGCAACGCCGCGCGGCAGCAGGAGGTCCCCGAGATCACCGACCTGACCACCGAGCAGTTCGAGTCGACGTTCCGCACCAACGTCTTCGCGACGTTCTGGCTCTGCAGGGCCGCCGTCCCGCACATGCCGCCCGGCGGCAGCATCATCACGACGTCGTCGATCCAGGCCTACCAGCCATCACCGATCCTCCTCGACTACGCCTCGACGAAGGCGGCGATGAACACGTTCTCGAAGGCCCTCGCGCAGCAGGTCGCGAGCAAGGGCATCCGCGTCAACGTCGTGGCGCCCGGGCCAGTGTGGACGCCGCTGCAGGTGGCGGGCGGGCAGCCGACCGAGGCCCTCGGGGAGTTCGGGCAGACGACCCCGCTGGGCCGGCCCGGGCAGCCCGCGGAGATGGCGCCGCCCTTCGTGTTCCTCGCCAGCCAGGAGTCCAGCTACGTCACCGGCGCGACCTTGCACGCGAACGGCGGCATGCCCACCCCGTAGCCCGGGCTCAGGGACGTCGGCGACCGTCAGGCGGGAACGGACGGCGCCGGCGCCTCCTCGGTGGGGCACCGCGCCGACCGCACCCCCTGCAGCACGAGCCCAGCCAGCACCAGCCCGGCCCCCACCACGCCGGCCGGCTGGAGCCGCTCGTCCAGCAGCACGACGCCGAACACGGTCGCCACCAGGGGCTCCGCCAGCACCAGCGTGGTCACGGGCCCGGCGGGCAGCACGGCCAGCCCGCGCCCGAAGAGCAGGTAGGCGACCGTCGTCGTGGCGAGCCCCAGGTAGAGCGCGACGACGACCCCGCCGGGGCCGGCCAGCCAGCCGAGGGGCTGCGTCGCGAGCACGGGCACGAGCAGCAGGCCGCCCAGCCCGAACGCCGCACCCATGACGTCGGCGGGGTCGGCGCCCCCGTCGAGCAGCCGCTTGGCCGCGACCGTGTAGGCGGCGTAGGACAGGCCGCTGGCCAGGGCGAGCACGAGCCCCGACAGCGAGCCGGCTGTCAGCCCGTCCGACGACAGCAGCGCCAGCCCCGCCACGCAGACCGCGGTCGCCACCACCCAGGCGCGGGCGGGCCGGTCGCCGAGCACCGCCCACGCGAGCAGCCCGGCGAAGACGGGCCCGCTGCCGATCGTGAGGAGGGTCCCGAGCGCGACCCCCGCCCGGTCGACGCCCGCGAAGAAGGTCACCTGGTAGAGCGCGGTGCAGACGGCCGCGGCGAGTCCGGCCGGGTGCCGCCAGAGGGCCAGGGCACCGCGAGGGCTGCGGCGCAGCACGGGCAGGACCGCGACGAGCGCCACCCCGCCGACGAGCAGCCGCACGGCGCCGACGCCGAGCGGCGTGGTGGCGGCCGGTCCCAGGGCCTGAGCCGTCCCCGTGGTGCCGAACAGGACGGCCGCGAGCAGCACGCACCCGACCGCTCCCGCACGCCCCACAGGTTGCCACTGTGCCATCCGGCCGACCCCGCTCCGCGCGCGCGGCGAGGGTCGGCCGCGCACTGGACGCACACCACGATCGGAGCGACATGCGCTACCAGCTCGGCCCCGTGCCGACGTACGAGGGGCGGCTCCTGCCCCGGCCCGACGAGGACTCGTCGACCAGGGCCTGGGCTTCGACGTCGCCACCCTGCTGGAACGCCGGCAGGTCCTGCCCCAGTTCGGGCTGGGTGCCGCGACCGCGGCCTGGCCGCCTGCGGGGTCGGGTCGGGCTCCGGCTCGACGTCCGGCTCCAACGCGTCGCCGTCGGCGACGGGGCCCCTCCCGGAGCCCCGCTCGGCGGCGTCGGGGGCCTCCCCCCAGCGGGCCCCCTTCCGGCTCCGGAGGCTGACCCCGGCGGAGCCCACGACCTGCCGCTCACCCCGGACCACCGACCGGACTGTCTTTTGCGGTACGACGACCGGGCGGCGAGGGTGGCACGGTGACCACCCCCGCCCGACCCGGGACGACCTCCGCCGGGCGCCGCCTCGGCCGCCGGCTCGTGCAGCTCTACGCCGGTCTGCTGCTCTACGGCGCCGCGCTCGCCCTGCTGGTCCGCGCCGAACTCGGGCTCGCCCCCTGGGACGTGCTGCACCAGGGGCTGTCGGTGCAGACCGACCCGTCCATCGGCACCTGGACCGTGATCGTCGGGGTGGTCGTGCTGCTGCTCTGGGTGCCGCTGCGCCAGCGACCGAGGCTCGGGACGGTGAGCAACGCCCTGCTCGTCGGGGTCACGCTCGACGCGACCCTCGCCCTGCTGCCCCCGCTGCCGGGCACGGCCCCGGTCGCGCGAGTCGGCGTGCTGGCGCTGGGCGTGGCGCTGTCCGCCGTGGCCACGGCCGCCTACATCGGCGCCCGGCTCGGCCCGGGCCCGCGCGACGGGCTGATGACCGGGCTCGTCGCGCGGGGCCACTCCCTGCGCGTGGTCCGGACGGCCATCGAGGTCGCGGTGCTCGGGGGCGGCTGGCTGCTCGGGGGCACGGTGGGGGTCGGCACGGTGGTGTTCGCGCTGGCCATCGGGCCGCTCACCCACGCGCTGCTGCCGCGGCTCGACGTGGCGCCGCGCCCGGCCCGCCGTACGGGGCGGTCGGTCGTCGACGCCGCGGCGTAGCGGCCCCGCGCCGCTCTCCCGGCCGGCCCCGAAGCGCCTCAGCCCGCTGGTCGGTCGCGCCGAGCCCGCTCCTGCGCGGCCTCGAACCTGCGGTCCGCCCCGTCGATGCTCGCCCTGCTGCGCAGGTCCACCCCGGCCCGGTCGGCCGCCTGCCGCGCCTGCGCCGTACCGAGGTCCGGCAGGACGAACGGCTTCGGGGTGATCGCCCGGTCCGCCGCGGCGTGCTGGCGCTGGCTTTCGGCCAGGGTCTCGGCCGACGCGGCCGCCGCGTCCAGCGTCGCGGCCGTGACGGTGACCGTCGAGCCGGTCAGCGCGGTGCCCACGACCGGGGTGTAGCCGGCAGAGTGCCCGCTGCGGTTGGGGTGGTAGGACTCCGCGGTCGGGCTGGACAGACCGTTGACCCATTCGACGCTGTCGCAGACCGCGTGGCCGAGGAACGGCGACGTCGGATCGGTGTGGCCGACTCCGGCAGCCTTCGCCGCCGAGGCGATCCGCGAGTTCAGCAGGTCGGCCGTGGCGTTCAGCCGCGACATCTCCGTCGGGGAGAACCACGTGCCGGCATTGCAGTCCTGGCCGTTGAAGACGCGCGGATAGCCGGGGACCACGATCCGCGCCTGTGGCGCCCGGGAGCGCACGGCGGTGTAGAGCGCGGAGAGCCGCGACGGCAGCTCGTTGTTGATGACGGCCTGCGCCCGGTCGATCGCGGCCCCGCAGTTGCTCATCCAGGCGGGCTTGGCGCACTCGGTCAACACGCTCGCGAAGCCGGCGTCGTTGCCGCCCACGGTCAAGGTCACGTACGCCGTCCCTTGGCCCAGCGACCCGAGCTGGTGGTCTCGGACGTTCGCGGTCGTCGCACCGGAGCACGCCCGGAAGTCCAGCTGGTAGCCCCGGCTGCTCGCGACCAGCGAGGGGTAGGCGTAGACGGACCGCATGCAAGACGTGCCGTCGCTCAGGTAGGCCCGCGTGCCTGTTCCCGACGAGTAGGAGTCGCCGAGCGCGACGTACGGGCTGCCCGCGGCCTGCGCGGGAGGGGTGAGGGCAACGACCGCCCCCGAGACGAGGCCCGTCAGGGCGAGGAGCACAGGGCGCAGTGCCATCGAGGAAGTCTCCTGCGGTCAGGCCGTCGAGACGCGGCGACGCAGGATGACACCCCGCCGCGGGCGGCGAGGGCGTTCTCGGCAGGTCAGGCCGTCGGCTGGAGCGTCACCGCCCGCGCAGGCGGCGGTAGCGGCGGATCAGCGCCGTCGTCGAGCTGTCGTGCTCCAGCGCCGGCTCGTCGGCGGCCGTGAGCTCGGGCTCGATCCGCTTGGCGAGCACCTTGCCCAGCTCCACACCCCACTGGTCGAAGCTGTTCACGCCCCAGACCACGCCCTGAGTCAGCACGCGGTGCTCGTAGAGCGCGACGAGCTGACCGAGCACGGACGGCGAGAGCCGGGTGGCGAGGATCGTCGTGCTCGGCCGGTCGCCCTCGAACGTGCGGTGCGGCACGAGCTCGTCGGCGACGCCCTCCGCGCGCACCTCGTCCGCGGTCCGGCCGAAGGCGAGCGCCTCCGCCTGCGCGAACAGGTTGGCCATCAGGAGGTCGTGGTGCGGGCCGACTTCGTGCGGCGGCTCGACGACGCCGAGAAGGTCGCAGGGCACGAGCTCGGTGCCCTGGTGCAGCAGCTGGAAAAACGCGTGCTGGCCGTTTGTGCCCGGCTCACCCCAGACGACCGGGCCGGTCGCGTAGTCCACGCGTGTGCCGTCGAGCGTGACGGACTTGCCGTTGGACTCCATGTCGAGCTGCTGCAGGTAGGCCGGGAAGCGGTGCAGGTACTGCACGTAGGGCAGGACGGCGTGCGTCGACGCGCCGAGGAAGTCGCGGTACCAGACCCCGAGGAGGCCGAGCAGCACGGGGACGTTGCGCTCCAGGGGCGTGTCCCGCAGGTGCGTGTCGAGGAGGTGGAACCCGGCCAGCATCTCCCGCCACGCGACCGGCCCGATCGCGACGAGGAGCGCGAGCCCGACCGCCGACGTGTACGAGTAGCGGCCGCCGACCCAGTCCCAGAACCCGAACATGTTCTGCGTGTCGATGCCGAACGCCGACACCTCGTCAGCGTTCGTCGACACCGCGACGAAGTGCCTGGCGACGGCCGTCTCGTCGCCGCCCAGCCCCCGCAGCAGCCAGTCGCGGGCCGACCGCGCGTTGGTCAGCGTCTCGACCGTCGTGAACGTCTTGGACGCGACGATGAACAGCGTGGTCGCCGGGTCGAGCCCGCGGGTGGCCTCCACCAGGTCGGTCGCGTCGACGTTCGACACGAACCGCACGGGAAGCTCCGGGTGCGCGAGGTCGCGCAGCGCCTCGTACGCCATGGCCGGCCCGAGGTCCGACCCGCCGATACCGATGTTGACGACGGCTCGGATGCGCTCCCCGGTGTGACCCCTCCACTCCCCCGACCGCACCGACTCGGCGAACGCCTCCATCCGCCGCAGCACCTCGTGCACCTCGGGGACGACGTCCCGCCCGTCGACCTCGATCCGCGTCCCCTCGGGGGCGCGCAGCGCGACGTGGAGGACCGGCCGACCCTCGGTCGAGTTGATGCGCTCGCCGCGCCACATGGCCGCCACCCGCTCCTCCAACCCGGCCCGGCGCGCGAGCGCCAGCAGCAGCTCGACCGTGCGGTCGGTGACGAGGTGCTTGGACCAGTCGACGTAGAGGTCACCGACCTCGGAGCGGAGCCGCTCCGCACGGCCGGGGTCGTCGGCGAACAGGCCCCGCAGGTGCAGTCCCTTGACCTCCTCGGCGTGAGCGCGCAGCGCCTCCCACTCCGGCGTCTCGCGGATCGACACCTGCGGCTCCTCTCGTCGTGGCTGCCCGGACGCGCCGGCCCGGGCGTCAGGATGCCCTGCGCCGCGACCTGCCCCCGGCGGCCCGCCGCAGTCGCCGGCGGACGCGCCCTCGCCGTCCAGCCCGGTCAGCACGCGCTCCGTGACCTCGCCCAGCGCGTCGAGCTCGTCGTCGCTCAGCACGTCGAAGACGAGTCGGCGCACCTCGCGCACGTGGGCCGGGGCGGCGGCTTCGATCGCCGTACGGCCGAGGTGGGTGAGCACGACGAACGCGCCGCGGCCGTCGCTCGGGCACTCCTGCCGTGCGACCAGGCCGCGCTTCTCCATCCGGGTCAGGTGGTGGGAGAGGCGGCTCTTCTCCCACTGCAGGTCGCGGCCCAGCTCGAGCACGCGCCGCCGCGCGTCGGGGACGTCGGTGAGGGCGACCAGCACCTCGAAGTCGGCCAGCGACAGGTCGGAGGTGGCCTGCAGGTGGCGGCCCAGGTGGGCTTGGAGCCGCGCGTGCATCTGGAGGAGGCCCCTCCAGGCCCGCTGCTCGGGGTCGCTGAGCCAGCGGGTGTCGTCGGTCATGCCATGACTCTACGTGCAGGCGGTTGACACGTCACTTAGCCCAGGGGATAGTAGACGTATCAACAACAAGCACTCCTCCCGGAGGTCCTCATGACCGTCACCGCCGACGCCACGCTCAACTCGCTGACCGGCGACTACGCCATCGACCCGACGCACAGCCGCATCGGCTTCGTCGCCCGGCACGCGATGGTCACCAAGGTGCGCGGCGCCTTCAACGAGTTCGAGGGCACGGCCCACCTCGACGGCAGCGACCCGTCGCGCTCGAGCGCGCGCCTCCTCATCCAGGCCGCGAGCATCGACACCCGCAACGCCCAGCGCGACGAGCACCTGCGCAGCAACGACTTCCTCGCCATGGAGGAGTTCCCGCAGATCACGTTCGTCTCCACGTCGGCGCGCCAGGTCGACGCGGCGACCTTCGAGCTCACGGGCGACCTCACGATCAAGGGCGTGACGAACTCCGTCACCGTGCCCTTCACCTACGAGGGCTCCGCGCTCGACCCCTTCGGCAACACCCGCGTCGGGTTCGAGGGCTCGGTCGCGGTCAGCCGTAAGGACTACGGCATCACGTGGAACGCAGCCCTGGAGACCGGCGGCGTCCTGGTCAGCGACAAGATCACACTCGAGTTCGAGGTCTCGGCCGTCAAGACGGCCTGACGCACCTCGCGCCCGGGCCGCGCGTGCGCGCTGAGCGCGGCCCGGGCCATGGCGCCGCGCCCGCCGTACGGCAGGCTCCGTCCCACCGAAGAGCCACGACCCCGGAGGACCCGATGACCACCGACCTGGCCGCGATCGAGTCGCGGCGGGAGCGCATCCGCGCCGAGCACCTGCGGCCCGCCGGCGAGCGGCCGGCGTCGTCCGCCCGCGGTCTGCACCACACAGCGCTGATCTCCAGCGACGTCGAGCGCACGGTCCGCTTCTACTCCGAGCTCCTCGAGTTCCCGCTCACCGAGCTGATCGAAAACCGTGACTACCCCGGCTCGTCGCACTTCTTCTTCGACATCGGCAACCGCAACCTGCTGGCCTTCTTCGACTTCCCCGGTCTCGACGTCGGCCCGTACGCCGAGGTGCTCGGGGGGCTGCACCACGTCGCCATCAGCGTCGCGCCGGAGCGGTGGCAGCACCTCGTCGGCAAGCTCGAGGCCGCGGGCGTCGAGCACGTGGTGCACAGCGAGGTCTCCGTGTACTTCCGCGACCCCGACGGGGCTCGCCTCGAGCTGATCGCCGACCCGCTGGGTGAGATGTACGGTGAGCACGTCCTCTAGCCGGCGCCGCCCCTTCGTCGGAGGCCCCCCGTGAGCGGTCCGGAACCCGGAGGCGACCCGAGGCGGCGAGCCGGCGTTCGGTCAGGGCCGGGACGAGCTCGCGCTCGACGCCGTCGACCCCGCGCGGGCCGTGCTGCCCGGGGGCGAGCCGTTCGCCGAGCCGCTCGTGCTGTGGTGGAACTTCGCCGGCCGCAGCCGGGAGGACATCGACGCCGCGTACGGCGACTGGGCGGCCGACGGCGAGCGGTTCGGCCACGTGGCCTCCCCGCTGCCCCGTACGCCCGTCGGGGCGCCGCACTGGCACCGCGGCTGACCCCCCGTGGTCGACCCGTCCCCCGCTCTCGCCGCGCTCGTCGCCGTTCTGGCCCTCGTCGCCGTCGCCACGGTCGGCGCCACCGGCCTCCCCCTGCGGCGGGACGTCGGCGTCGCCGCGGCGCGGGCCGCGGTCCAGCTCGCCGCGGTCTCGGCGGTTCTCGTCGTCGTGCTGCGCTCGCCCGCACTCACAGCGGCCTTCCTCGTCGCCATGTTCGCCGTGGCCGCGGTGACCGCCGGACGGCGCACCGGTGCCGTCGGGGGCTGGCGGGCCACCGCCCTCCCGATCGCCGCGGGCACGCTGCCCGTGGTCGCCGCGGTGATGGGGTCCGGCGTCGTGCCCTGGCGGCCCGCGAGCGTCCTCCCGATGACCGGGATCATCCTCGGCGGGGCGATGGTGGCGACCGCGCTCGCCGCCCGGCGCATGACCGACGAGCTGGGCGCCCGCGCGGGCGAGTACGAGGCCGCCCTCGCGCTGGGGCTGCCCGCCCGGGAAGCCGTCCTCGAGATCGCCCGACCGGCGGCCGAGCTGGCGCTCATGCCCGGGCTCGACCAGACCCGCACCGTCGGGCTCGTCACGCTCCCCGGCGCCTTCGTCGGCGTACTCCTCGGCGGCGGGTCGCCGACCGAGGCCGGCGCCGCCCAGCTCGTCGTGCTCGTCGGGCTGCTGGCGGCGCAGAGCCTCGCCGTGCTCACGACCGTGGAGCTGGTGGCGCGGCAGCGGCTCACAACCCCGTCCCTGGCGGCGCGGCTGCCGCGCTGAGCCGCAAGCCGGTTTGCCGCGCCCTACGCCGGGGTGCGACCCTGCATCGTCGACATCGGGAAGGAACCGTGGCTCTCCGCAACCGCGCCGCCCAGCCCGTCCCGGTCGAGCGGATGGTCCGATCGCCCCGCGTCGGGGAGCTCGAGATCATCACCGACGAGCGGTACCTGCGGGGGGAGTGGCGGGCGCAGCGGGTCGGGTGGGCGCTGCTCGCCCTCCTCATCGGCGTCAGCCTCACGGGCCTCCTTGGCGGCTACGGCCCGCTGAACCAACGCACGCTCCCGGCGGGCAGGGGCGTCGAGTTGGAGGTCGAGCGGGTGGTCCGACACAGCGGGGAGGCGCGGCTGTCACTGCACGTGCCGGCCGCCGTCGTGCCCGGCGAGACCTTCGAGGTCTGGGTGGACCGCTCGTGGTGGCAGGGCATGTCGCTGGAGACGAACCCCATGCCGGAACCGGAGTCGACGCGGGTCTCCGGCGACCGGGTGGTGTTCGAGTTCGCCGCCGCCGACCCCGACGCGCCCAGCCGCGTCGAGTTCACGCTGACCCCTGACACGATGTGGCTCCGGCGCGGCGCCGCCGGCCTGGTCGACGGTCCCAGCGTGTCGTTCACGCAGCTCGTGCTGCCCTGACCTCGGGCGAGAGGAGGAGCCGTGGACAGCGTCGCCCGCGCGGTCGTCGTCTACCTGTTCCTGCTGGTGCTGTTCCGCATCTCGGGCAAGCGCTCACTGGCGCAGATCACGACGTTCGACCTCGTGCTCGGGCTCATCATCTCCGAGGCCCTGCAGCAGGCGATGATCGACGGCGACGACTCGATGACGAACGCGTTCCTCGTCGTGTCGACGCTCATCGGGCTGAACGTGGCGTTGTCGGTGTGGAAGCAGCGTTCCGACCGGGTGGAGCGCATCCTCGAGGGTTCACCGACGGTCGTCTTCGCGGACGGCCGCCTGCTTCCGGTGGCCATGGACAAGGAGCGGGTCGACGAGGAGGACATCCTCAACGCCGGTCGCGAGCTGCTCGGCCTGCGCAGCCTCGACCAGGTGCGCTACGCGATCGTCGAGCGCAACGGCACCCTCACCGTCGTGGCCAAGGAGGGCGAGGGGTGACGCGTCCGCGTCAGTCCCAGGTGTAGAAGCCGCGCCCGGTCTTCTTGCCGAGCCTGCCCTCGGCCACCATCTGCCGGAGCAGCGCGGGCGGCTCGAACCGCGGCCCCAGCTGCCCGGCGAGGTACTCCGCGACGCCGAGCCGCACGTCCAGGCCCACGAGGTCGCCCAGCTTCAGCGGCCCCATCGGGTAGCGGTAGCCCAGCACCATCGCGGTGTCGATGTCCTCGGCGCTGGCGACCCCCTCCTCGACCATGCGGATGGCCTCCAGGCCGACGAGCACGCCCAGCCGGCTGGTGGCGAAGCCCGGCCGGTCGGCCACCTCCACGCTGGTCTTGCCGAGGCACCGGGTTGAAGAAGTGCATGCCCACGAACCGCTCCGGCCGGGCGAGCACCTCCGCGAGTCCGTCGACCGACAGCGAGCTGGTATTGGTCGCGAGCACCGCCGTGGGCGCGAGGGCCGCCTCGACGGCCGGCAGCAGCCGCCGCTTCAGCTCCGGCGACTCCGGCACGGCCTCGACCACGAGGACGGCGTCCGCGAGCGCGGCCGTCTCCGTGGCCAGGGTCAGCCGCTCGAGCAGCCGCTCCGGCGGGGCGTCGAGCTTGCCGCGGCGCTCGGCCCCGTCGAGGCTCGCGCGCACCCGCCCGACGGCGCGCCCGAGCGCGTCCTCTTCGGCCTCGACGAGGACGACAGGCAGGCCGGCCGCGAGGAGGGCGTGCGCGATTCCGGCCCCCATCGTGCCCCCGCCCACGACACCGACCCGCTCGACGCTCGACCCGTCCACGGACCACCTCCGGGGCACAGCCTGCCACGCCCTCCGAACGCCGTTCGGTCCTCGGTGCCGCCACCTCGGAGCGGTCAGGGCCGGGAGCGCCGGCGGAGCCAACCCAGGCCACGGCGCACCGGCGCGTGGTCGGCCCGCTCGCGCGCGGCCTCGGCGGCGGCGTCCGCCTCGAC
>JALYNB010000156.1 GCA_030773395.1 Actinomycetota bacterium | reverse complement strand
CCGGTGCTCGAGGCCGCGCAGCGCTTCTACGCCACCCAGCTGCAGCAGGCCCCCGACGTGCAGGGCTACCTCGACCGCCGCGGCCTCCCCCCGGAGCTGGCCGCCCGGCTCGGGGTCGGTTACGCCCCCGACCGCTGGACGTGCCTGCTCGAGTCCCTCCGCCAAGCCGGAGTCCGCGAGGACGCGGCGGTCGCCGCCGGCCTGGCGATGCGCACCAGTCGGCCCGGTGTGGTGGACCGGCTCCGCCACCGGATCGTCCTGCCGGTCAAGGACGAGACCGGCCGGCTGGTCGGGTTCACCGGCCGCGCCGCCCCCGGCAGCAGCCCGAACGCCCCCAAGTACCTCGACACCCTCGCCCGGGGGGTGAAGAGCCGGACCCTGCACGGCCTTGCCGACGGGCGGCGCCTGCTGGAGCGCGGCGCGACTCCGGTGCTGTGTGAGGGGCCGTTCGACGCCCACGCCGTGACCCGCCTCACTCGCGGCACCTACGTCGGGCTCGCGCCCGGCGGCACCCACCTCACCGCTGCGCACCTCGCCGCGATCGACACCGTCAGTTCACTGCAGGGCCGTCGCGTCGTCGTCGCCTTCGACAACGACGCCGCCGGGCAGCGGGCCGCGGTCAGCAGCTGGCAGCTGCTCCGCGACGCCGGCGCGGTTCCGGACCGGCTCGCGCTTCCCCCGGGCACCGATCCCAGCGAACTGGCCGTCACCCGCCCCTCCCGGCTGCAGCCCGCGCTCGACGCCGCCCGCCCGCTCGACGACGCCGTCGTCGACACCCGCCTCGACCGCTGGACCAGCCGGCTGCGTTGGAGCGAGGGCAAGATCCGGGCGCTGGTCGACGTCGCGCCCGTCGTTCTCGACGTCCCTCCCGACCGGGTCGCCCGCCAAGTCGCCCGCATCGCCCAGCACCTCGACATCAGCCCGACAGCTGTCACCACCGCTCTCGTCGCCGCCCTCCACGACTCCCCCGACGTCGCCGCCTCCCGGCCTCCACCAGCGGTGGCGCGTCACCGATAGAACGATCAAGTGGTGGGAGGGGGCGCGCGGGGCCCCGACTCCCAGAAACCCCCCGACGGCCCCCGGCCTGGCCTTAGCGGCGTCCCAGCGCGGCTGCGCGTCGGCGCGCACGCTTGTGGAGGGGCTCGCTCGTCGAGGACGTCGGTGACGACCTCGTGAGCGCAGGAGGCGGGCCGACTGTCCGACGGGGTCACGACGGACTAGCGGCTCCAAGGTGGGCACGGAGCAAGGCCGAGACCAGTGCGGTCCGCGAAGGAGCACCCAGCCTGGCCGCCTGCTCATCTAGCCAGGCGACCTGGTGTCCGTCGAGACGGAACTGGACTTGAACACCTGGAGCGGGTGACCGGCGGGGCACCCGAGAAGGCATCCCGCCATCTCGACTCGGCGGCGGGGGCGGGGCAAGTTGAGGCGCCACGTCATCCAAATGTGCGCTGGCCGCCTCGACCAGCAGGTCGGCATACGTGAGCTCCCGGGAGCGGGCGGTCTCGCGGAGTCTGCGCAGCAGCTCCACGGGAAGGTAGACCGCGACATTGCGGACCTTGCCCGCGCGGGTGCTGGCGTCCCCGCCGCCAGGCGCCGACGCACTACTTACTCGTTCACTCGTACGCACTGCTTCAGCGGGCGGTCCCCCGTCGCGGACGTCTGCGTCGCCCCCCCGCGCCTGCGCCTCATCCTGTCTGGGGGCCGGCTGCACCCGCGCAGGGTCGCGGGGCGGAAGTAGGCCGACGAGAGCCACGGCCCGGTCCTCGGCGGGGGCGGCCGCGGGGCGGAAGGCCCCGGCCAGGGAGCGGCGGGAAGGTCGCCCGCTCATGCGGGCACCGCCGCCTCCAACTGCCCGATCCGGGCCACGATCTCGCGCGCCAACTCCTCGTAGTCGCCTGCCAGCGCAGAAGCGTCGCGGGTGAGCAGGTCGTCGTCCGGTCGTCGCCGCGCGCGTAACGCAGCCAGGCGGCCCTTCCTCGCCGCGGCCGCTGCGGTCTCGAGCTCATGTACCAGAAGGCCCTGCCGGCGAGCGTCCACCGCGGCGGACTCGGCGTGGCGGATCTGGGCGTCGAACACCGGCGCGGCGTCGCCCACCATCTCAGCGATCACGTCTCGAACGCTCTGCGTCAGCCGACGGGCGCGGGCGCCCACACCGAAGACGCAGACGCCTAGCAGCGTCAACTCAGGGTTGCGCTGCCGGGCCGCGAGGCACCGCTCGGCGACCCGCTCCAGCCCGTCCAAGCTCGCGTCGTCGGCGCGGGTCGGTATGACCACGTACGACGCCACCACCAAGGCTGCCTCCACCAGCAAGCGCTCTCCCGGAGGGGTGTCGACCAGAACCAGGTCGTAGTCGCCCACCACCGGTGCCAGTGAGGCGTAAAGCAGGTCTGAGAGGTCCTGCCCTCCCCGGCCAGAGCGCGCGAAGGCAATGCCGAGCAGGTCGGCTACCGCAGGGCCGCCGGGGATGACGTCGAGGTTTGTGCGGACGCTCGGCAGGATCGGTGCCGGCTGCCCGCTGACGAACGCCTGGAGCAGGCGCTCTCCGTCTGTCACCTCATAGCCCAGGTCGCGGGCCAGGTTGCCCTGCTGGTCGAGGTCGACGGCGAGGACGCGGTGCCCTGCGAGAGCAGCCAGTCCGGCGACGTTCGCGGTGAGGGACGTCTTGCCCACTCCGCCCTTGCCCTGAGCAACGACCACCACGCGCGGAAGTCCCACGACACCACCTCCGGGAAGCATCGTGCGCCGTCGAGCTGGCCTCCTGGCGTAACGACACGCGCGTTTTCCTACTGCCCGCTACGCGAGGCCACCAGCCCGCCCGCCTGCAAGCGTCCGGGCCAGCGGGCCTGCAGTTCACGCAGCCCGCGACGTCGCGCTCACGTATGCAACTCCTGGTGCCCGATCCCCTAGCAGTGCCGTCTGCACGCGGTCCTGCACGGGGACGTGCAGGTCCTTACGCGCTTGCATTAGCAGCAGGTACTGCTACTGAGCGTGCAGGAACAAGTGCGCGAGCCCTCGTGGGTGGTCCTGCCATGGCGCATGCCATAAGGCGTGCCAGCAACCGCCCTGCGGGTGGACCTGCCGGGTTGCCCGTGGCTGACGGCTGGCAGCACCCCTCAGGGCAGTGGCCAGTGACGGCCGACACGCCGAGGGATATCGGATACCACGACTAGTTGCCC
>JALYNB010000155.1 GCA_030773395.1 Actinomycetota bacterium | reverse complement strand
GCCTGGAGGAGCTCGCCGCCGAGCACGGCGGCCGGGTCGCCGTCCTCGACGTCACCGACCCGGCCTCCGTGGCCCGGCTCGCCGAGGCCGTGCCGGACGCGGCGGTCGTCGTGCACAGCGCCGGCGGGGCCCTCGGCCTCGACCCGGTCCGGGAGGCCGATGAGGAGCGGTGGCGGTGGATGTACGACGCCAACCTGCTCGGCGTTCTGCGGGTCACCAAGGCCCTCCTGCCCGCGCTGCTCGCGAGCCGCGACGGGCACGTCGTCGTGCTCGGGTCCGTGGCCGGGCGCCACACCTACAGCGGCGGTGGCGGCTACACCGCCGCCAAGCACGCCGTCCGCGCCTTCTGCCGCACCCTCCGGGAAGAGCTGCTCGGCGAGCCCGTCCGGGTGACGGAGGTGGCCCCGGGCATGGTGGAGACCGAGTTCAGCCTCGTCCGCTTCGCGGGGGACGCCGAGCGCGCTGCCGGGGTCTACGCCGGCATGACGCCCCTGACCGCTGACGACGTCGCCGACGTCATCGCCTTCGCGGTGACCCGCCCGCCACACGTCGACCTCGACGTGGTCGAGCTGACCCCGCGGGCGCAGCTGAGCGGCAAGCAGGTCCACCGGGAATGAGGGCGGTCCCTGCGGTGTCGGAACCTGACATGGCAGCACCCGTCTCCGACCACGCTCGCCTGCGCGCCCTCGCGGAGCAGGGGGGGCGTGACCTCGAGGGCGCGCCCGCGCTCGAGGTCCTGCGCTGGGCCTCCGCCGCCTTCGGCGCGGAACTCTGCGTGACGTCGTCGATGGGCGACGGCCTGCTGCCCCACCTGGCGGCGCAGGCCCGGCCCGGCATCGACGTGGTGTTCCTCGACACCGGCTATCACTTCGCCGAGACGATCGGCACGCGCGACGCCGTCGACGCCGTGTACGACGTCACCGTGCGCACCGTCCTGCCCCTGCTGTCGGTGACCCAGCAGGACGCCGAGCACGGCCCGCGGCTCCACGAGCGCGACCCCGACCTCTGCTGCGCGATGCGCAAGGTCGAGCCGCTGGCGCGGGCGCTCGAGCCCTACTCCGCCTGGGCCACCGGGCTGCGGCGCGACGAGTCACCCTCGCGCGCGGACACCCCGGTCGTGGCCTGGGACGCCAAGCGCTCGGTCGTGAAGATCGCGCCGATCGCGACCTGGACGCAGGAGCAGGCCGACGCCTACATCGCCGAGAACGGCGTACTCGTGAACCCGCTCGTGTACGACGGCTACCCCTCCATCGGCTGCGCGCCCTGCACGCGCCGGGTGGTGGCGGGCGACGACCCGCGCAGTGGCCGCTGGGCAGGGATGACGAAGACGGAGTGCGGGCTGCACGTCTGACCGCGGCCCGGCGTCGCCAGCTGCCCGTCCGCGCGGGGCGGGACACCCCGCGCCGCCCGAGCTGGGCGCGGCCTCAGGGCATCGGGTGGCTCAGGTACTCCGCGCTCTCGCCCGGCGCGGCGTACCGGACGCCGCCACTGTTGCGGGCCATCTCCATGACCTCCTGCGCGGAGAACAGCTCCTGGATCTGCACGTCCAGGAACGCGCCGCTCCCGCTGATCGTCAGGGCGATGCGGGCGGCCGCGTTCGAGTCGGGCAGGTCGAGGATGGCCAGGCCGTCGTGATTCGCGCCGAGCATCCAGTAGTAGCTGTCGAGGCTGCCCCCGACCGACTCCGCTGCGGCGCCCACGACCTGGCTCCGGTCGTTCGGCCTCTTCATGAAGCCCTGGAGCGTCTCGCCCTTGAACGTGTAGAGCAGCAGGAACTTCGGCATTCGGCACCCCTCGACCGCGGCTACGTCCGACTCCGCCGAGTCTGCTCCCCGCTCGCGATCAGGGCAAGGATCATCGTGACGTGCGTCACGCCCGTGGTGGCCCCGGCGGTCCGCCGGTCCCGCCCGCGCCCCTCTCGGGCGGCGTGCCCGGCGGCTCCACCGCGCCGCCGAGCGCCGCCCGCGACAGCCCGAGGTACTTCAGCCGCCACAGGCGCGCGCACGACGAGCAGCGCCAGTCACCGTGCCCCTCGCCCTCCGGCCGGATGTCCTCCTCACCGCAGTACGGGCAGTGGAACGGCGCCGCGCGCTCGCCCATCAGCCGGTCACGCCCGGGGCGCTCACGCCGTCCGCGCTCACTTCAGGAGGGCCTCGTCGGCGTCCCGCACCCACGTGGAGAAGCGCTGCCCGTCGGACCGCTCGCGCTGGTAGGTGCGCAGCAGGCGCTCGATGTAGTCGGCCGCCTCGTCCGCGGTGACCTTGAGCCCGCGGGCCTTGCGCCCGAAGGTCGTCGCCTCCCCGTCCATGGACCCGCCGAGGTGCACCTGGAAGCCCTCGACCTGCTCACCGCCCGGCCCCGGCACGATCATGCCCTTGAGGCCGATGTCGGCGGTCTGGAAGCGCGCGCAGGAGTTCGGGCAGCCGTTGACGTTGATGCTCACCGGCTCACCGAAGTCGGGCATCCGCTTCTCGAGCTCGGCGTAGAGCCGCTGCCCGCGGTGCTTGGTCTCCACGATCGCGAGCTTGCAGAACTCCAGGCCGGTGCACGCCATGATCCCGCGACGGAACGCGGACGGGCGCACCTGCAGGTCCTCGAGCTCCAGGGCGTCGGCGAGCGCCTCCGCGCGGTCGGCGGGGACGTCCGGCACGACCATGTGCTGCTGCGCCGTCGTGTGGACGCGGCTCGAGCCGTGGGCCTCGGCGAGGTCGGCCACCCGCTGCAGCTGGCTGCCCGACGTGCGCCCGGACCGCAGCGCGGCGCCGACCGCCACGCGGCCGTCCGACTGCGGCGTGAGGCCGAGGTGGTCGCGGGTCGGGCGCGGCGCGGCGGCCGGGGCCGGGCCGTCCGCCAGCGGGCCGCCGGGCAGGAACTCCGTCTCGAGCAGCCGCCGCACCTCGGCAGCCCCTAGGTCGTCGACGAGGAATTTCAGTCGGGCGTGGTTGCGCGACCGGCGGTAGCCGTAGTCGCGGAAGAACGCAACGGTGCCCATCCACACCTCGGCGACGCGCTCCGGCGGCACGAAGGCGCCCAGCCGCACGGCGGTCTTCGGGTTCGTCGACAGTCCACCGCCGACCCACAGGTCGAACCCCGGGGTCCCCTCCGGCCCGACGACGCCCACGAACGCCACGTCGTTGATCTCGTGGTTGGTGCAGCTGACCGCGCAGCCTGAGATCGACGTCTTGAACTTGCGGGGCAGGTTCGCGAACAGCTCGGGCTCGGACAGCAGCTTCTGCGACGTCTCACGGATGTACGGCGACGCGTCGAGGACCTCGTCGGCCTCCACGCCCGCCAGCGGGCAGCCGACGATGACGCGGGGCGTGTCACCGCACGCCTCGGTGGTCGACAGGCCGACCGCGTCGAGCTCGTCCCAGATGGCCGGCACATCCTCGATGCGGATCCAGTGCAACTGGATGTTCTGCCGGTCGGTGACGTCGGCGACGTCCCGGCCGTACCGCTCCGAGATGCGACCGATGACGCGCAGCTGGTCGGTCGTCAGCCGGCCGCCGTCGACGCGCACCCGGAGCATGAAGAACTGGTCCTCCAGCTCGTGCGCCTCCAGCACCGCGGTCTTGCCACCGGGGATGCCCTGCGCCCGCTGGGTGTAGAGGCCCCACCAGCGCATGCGGCCGCGCAGGTCCTGGCCGTCGATCGACTCGAAGCCCTGCTTGGAGTAGATGTCGACGATGCGCTGGCGGACCGTGAGCCCGCCGGCGTCCTTCTTCATCTGCTCGTTGGGGTTCAGCGGCTCGCGGTAGCCGAGGGCCCACTGGCCCTGGGCCTTCGGTCGCCGGGCGGGCCGGTCACGACCGGGCATGGGGGTGCTCCTGCAGTCTGCGGGTGGGGAGGGACTGTGCCGGACGAGTGCGGCGGGCGGGACGAGTGCCTGGTGGCTCAGCCGCGCGGACAGGCAGCGCTGGTGACCCGCCGCAGGTCCACGTGCAGCCGGGCGACCAGCAGCACGCCGGGAGCCGTTCCGCCGGGAGCCATGGAGTCAAGGGTGACACAGGAGCGGGGGTGCGGCTCTGCCGCTGTGCCTCCCGGGGCCGTGACGGACAGCACGGGCGCGCTGCTGCGCGGAATCCCCGCGCGGCCGGGCGCCTTCTGCCCTGCATGGCATCCTGGCCCGGTGGGTCTCCTCCTCGTCGCGCGGCGGCACGTCGACCTGCAGCGGGTCGCGAGTGCCGCCTGTCGGGCGTCCGGCCGCTGACCACCTGACCGACGACCCCACCGCCCAGCCGCTCACGCCCCGCCGTGCCCGGCCGGGCCCCGGAAGGACTGCGATGACCGCCCTGTCCGACGCTCCCGCGTCGTCTGCCGCGCCCGGGCCGGCGGCCGCTCCGGCCCGCACGCCGTCGGGCGGAACGGTCTGGATGACCGGCCTGCCGAGCGCCGGCAAGTCCACGCTCGCGAGCGCGGTGGCCGCGCGGCTGCGCGCGCAGGGCCGCGAGGTCGAGGTGCTCGACGGCGACGAGGTGCGGCTCCACCTGTCCGCCGGCCTCGGCTACAGCCGCGAGGACCGGGCAGTGAACATCAGCCGCATCGGCTGGGTCGCCCGGCTGCTGGCGAGCCACGGTGTCGTGGCGATCTCCGCCGCGATCGCGCCGTACGCCGACGTCCGCGAGCGGGTCCGCCGGGAGCACGAGCAGGCCGGGGCGGCGTTCCTCGAGGTGTACGTGTCCGCGCCGGTGGACGTGTGCGCGCAGCGCGACGTGAAGGGCCTCTACGCCAAGCAGGCCGCCGGCGAGGTCACGGGCCTCACGGGCGTGGACGACCCGTACGAGGTGCCAGAGGCGCCCGACCTCGACGTACCGACGCACGCGATCGGGCTCGACGAGTCGGTCGAGCGCGTGCTCGCCGCGCTGGCGGAGCGGGGGCTCGCGTGACCGTCATCGACACGGCGCAGAGCTCCGGCGCCGTCTCCGAGGGGGCGGCCACGGGTGCCGCCGCCGCGATGAGTCACCTCGACGTCCTCGAGAGCGAGGCGGTCCACGTCCTGCGCGAGGTCGTGGCGGAGGTCGAGCGGCCGGCGCTGCTGTTCAGCGCGGGCAAGGACTCAGTCGTGCTGCTCCACCTCGCAGTGAAGGCGTTCTGGCCGGCGCCCGTGCCGTTCCCGGTGCTGCACGTCGACACCGGGCACAACTTCCCCGAGGTCATCGAGTTCCGCGACCGGCGGCTCGCCGAGCTCGGCGTCCGGCTCGAGGTCGCGAGCGTTCCCGAGGCGCTGGCCGCCGGCCGCGTGCGCGAACGGCCCGGGCAGAGCCGCAACCAGCTGCAGTCGGTGCCGCTCCTCGACGCCGTGGAGGAGCACCGCTTCGGCGCGCTGTTCGGCGGCGCCCGGCGCGACGAGGACAAGGCGCGCGCGAAGGAGCGCGTGGTCAGCGTCCGCGACGAGTTCGGGTCGTGGGACCCGAAGGCGCAGCGGCCCGAGCTGTGGTCGCTCTACAACGTGCGCCACGCGCCGGGCGAGCACCTGCGCGTGTTCCCCCTGTCGAACTGGACCGAGCTCGACGTGTGGGCTTACATCGTCCGCGAGGGCATCGAGGTCCCGTCGATCTACTACTCGCACACACGGCCGGTCATCGAGCGCGACGGCATGCTGCTCGCGGTCGACGCGGTCCCGGACGCGGTTCCGCTGCACGCCGGAGACACGCCCCGCGACGAGGTCGTCCGCTACCGGACCGTGGGTGACGCCTCCTGCACCGGAGCGGTGCTGTCGACCGCGCGCACGCCCGAGGAGGTGTTCGCCGAGGTCGCGGCCAGCACGCTGACCGAGCGCGGCGCCACCCGCGCCGACGACCGGGTGAGCGACTCCGCCATGGAAGACCGCAAGCGGCAGGGGTACTTCTGATGACGACCGCGACCCCCGCGACGGCGAGCGGCGCGGACGCGCTGCAGGCGCTGGCCGCCGCCGACGTGCTCCGCGTCGCGACGGCCGGCTCCGTCGACGACGGCAAGTCGACCCTCATCGGCCGCCTGCTCCACGACACGAAGTCGGTGCTCGCCGACCAGCTCGAGGCCGTCGCCCGCACGAGCACGGCCCGCGGGGACGAGTCCCTCGACCTGTCGCTGCTCACCGACGGGCTGAAGGCCGAGCGCGAGCAGGGCATCACCATCGACGTCGCCTACCGCTACTTCGCGACGGCCCGGCGCTCTTTCGTGCTCGCCGACACGCCCGGTCACGTGCAGTACACGAGGAACATGGTCACGGGCGCGTCCACGGCGGACGTCGCCCTCGTGCTCGTCGACGCGCGGCACGGCGTGGTCGAGCAGACCCGCCGCCACGTCGTGCTCGCCGCGCTCCTGCGCGTGCCGCACCTCGTCGTCGTCGTGAACAAGATCGACCTCGTCGACTTCGACCAGGCCGTCTTCGACCGCGTCGTGGCGGACCTGCGCGAGTTCACCGCGCGGCTCGACATCGGCGACCTCCGCGCCGTCCCCGTCGCCGCCCTCCACGGCGACAACGTCGTCGACCGGTCCGACCGCACCCCCTGGTACGACGGTCCCGCGCTCCTGCAGCTGCTCGAGGAGCTCCCGCCTGGCGACCGGCGGAGCGACGCGCCGTGGCGCATGCCGGTGCAGCTCGTCGTCCGGCCGCGCTCCTCGGCCCACCCGGACTACCGCGGCTACGCCGGTCGGATCGCGGCGGGCACGGTCGCTCCCGGCGACCGGGTCGTCGTGCTTCCGTCGGGCCGCCGCAGCACGGTCGAGGCGGTGGAGACCGCGGACGGCGAGCTGCCGGCCGCCGGCCCGCAGCAGTCCGTGGTCGTGCGGCTCGCGGACGACATCGACATCAGCCGCGGCGACGTCCTCGTCGCTGCCGACGCCGCGCCGCGGGTCGCCCGCGACCTCGAGGCGGCCGTCGCGTGGATGACGGACGAGCCGCTGCGCCCCGGCGCGCGGCTGCTGCTGAAGTCCGCGACGCGCACGACGCGCGCGATCGTGAAGAGCCTCGACAGCCGGCTCGACGTCGTCAGCCTCGCGCACGTGCCCGGGCCCGGGGAGCTCGGGCTCAACGAGATCGGCCGCCTGCTGATCCGCACCGCCGACCCGCTGGCGGTCGACGACTACGCGGACGACCGTACGACCGGCAGCTTCATCCTCATCGACGAGCTCACCTCGGCCACCGTGGGCGCCGGCATGATCGGCCCTGACCCGGTGCACGACGCGGGCGAGGCCGGGGGAGGTCCGCGCGCGTGACGCCGACGTCGCGGGCCGGGACCCCCGCCCGCGACCGTGACCCCGTGACTGCTTCCGACGGGTACCCGGTCGTGCTCGACCTCGCCGGCCGCCCCGTCCTCGTGGCG
>JALYNB010000154.1 GCA_030773395.1 Actinomycetota bacterium | reverse complement strand
GCGCCGCACTGCCCGGGCCGGCGCCGCGCCGACCCCCGCCGGGTGAGCCCGGTGTGGGCGTCGATCCCGAGCCCCCCGGCGAGCCAGGTCGAGATCGGTCCGTTCCCGCTGCGCGGATACGCCCTGGCGATCATCCTCGGGGTCGTCGTCGCGGTCGTCGTCGGTGACCGGCGCTGGCAGGCCCGCGGCGGCCGCAAGGGGTTCGTGCTCGACGTGGCGACGATCGCCGTGCCCGCGGGGATCGTCGGGGCACGCCTCTACCACGTCGTCACCACCCCGCGGCCGTACTTCGGGCCCGGCGGCGACCCGGTCGACGCCCTGAAGGTCTGGGAGGGTGGGCTCGGCATCTGGGGCGGCGTCGCCGGGGGTGCCCTCGCGGCCTGGCTGGTCGTGCGGCGCGAGGGGCTGCCCTTCGCGCCGTTCGCCGACGCGGTCGCGCCCGGGGTAGCGCTGGCGCAGGCCGTCGGCCGGTTCGGCAACTGGTTCAACCAGGAGCTGTACGGGCGCCCGACCGACCTGCCCTGGGCGCTGGAGATCGACCCGGAGCACCGACCGGCGGCGACCCCGGACCAGGCGACCTACCACCCGACCTTTCTCTACGAGGCGCTGTGGAACACCGGGGTGGCGGCCCTGGTCATCTGGGCCGACCGGCGCTTCCGCCTCGGCGGGGGGCGCGCCGCGGCCCTGTACGTCGCGGCCTACTGCTCGGGCCGCCTGTGGATCGAGGCGCTGCGGGTCGACGCGGCCGAGCGCGTGCTGGGCCTGCGCCTCAACATCTGGACCAGCCTTATCGTCGGGCTGGCCGCGCTGGCCCTGCTGGTGCTGCGGCGGGGCGCCCCGCGGGAGGCCGTCGCCCAGGCCGAGGAGCCGCGCGGGGAGGACACGGAGCAGCGAGCCGCGGAGCCCTCGTGACGGACGGGTCCTCCGTCACGGTCGCGGCTCGGGGGCGTGCCGCGCCACCCCGAGGGTAGGCGGGCGCCGTCCGAGCGGGCCGTCGCCGCGCAACGGGGGAGCCGCAGTGCAGATCGGCTACAAGCTGTCGACCGAAGACCTCGGCCCCGTCGAGGTGGTCGAGATGGCCCGTGCCGCCGAGCGGGCCGGTTTCGACTTCGTCGAGCTGAGCGACCACTTCCACCCCTGGCTGGAGTCGCAGGGGCACTCGGGCTTCACCTGGTCGATGCTCGGCGCGATGGCCGCCACGACCGAGCGGATCGGCCTCGTGACCGGCGTGACCTGCCCGTCGTACCGGTACCACCCCGCGGTCATCGCGCAGGCCGCCGCGACCGTGGCGATCCTGTCCGGCGGCCGGTTCACCCTCGGGGTCGGGTCGGGGGAGCGCCTCAACGAGCACGTGACCGGTGGGGAGTTCCCCGGCATCCGCAAGCGCCACGAGAGGTTCCGCGAGGCCCTGGAGATCATCCGGCTGCTCTGGCAGGGGGGCTACCGGTCGTACGACGGCGCGCACCTCCAACTCGAGGACGCCCGGGTCTTCGACCTGCCGGAGACCCTGCCGCTGATGCCGGTGGCCGCCGGCGGCCCGGTGGCGGCACGCATCGCCGCCGAGCTCGGGGACGGCCTCTTCGCCACCGAGCCGAGGCCCGACCTCGTCGAGGCCTTCCACACGGCCGGGGGTACCGGTCCCCTCTACGCCGAGGTGCCCCTGGCCTGGGCCCCCGACGAGGACACGGCGGCGCAGGCCGCCTTCGAGACCTCCCGGTGGGCCCTGACCGGCTGGAAGGTCATGACGGAGCTGCCGAACCCCGTGAACTTCGAGGCGGCCAGCGCGACGGTGACGCTGGACGACATCAAGGGACAGTTCGCCTGCGGCCCGGACGTCGAGCGCCACGTGCAGCAGGCCCAGCGGTACGTCGACGCCGGCTTCGACCACCTGGTGCTGCAGGACGCCGGACCGGACCCGGAGGGCTTCCTCCGGTTCTTCACCGATGAGCTGGCCGCGCGGGTGCGCGACCTCCGCCCGCAGCCCGGGGCAGCCGCCTGACGCGAGCGGGACGACCGCCCGGACCCCACGCGTGGTCGCCGCCCCGGACAGCTGCCGTACGAGCGGACTTGCTCACGTGGCCTGCGCTGGACGTGGACGCATGACCGCTTACAGTTGTCGCGCCGACGAGCACCCCGGCCCGCTGTCAGCGTCGACGCGGGCCGTCGCCGTCCGGCATACAGCACCACCGAGCGTCACCCTGCACCGGGCCAGCGTCGTCCCCGGGTGAGCACTTCCCGCAGTCGGTCCCGCCCGTCGGGCCGACCCCCTCGCACCCTCGGGACGGTCATGAGCTCGACGTACCCCCCTGCCGCGAGCACGTCCTCGCTGCTCCCTGCCGCGCTGCCCTCCGCCGTGCCCCCCGCCCAGGGCCTCTACGACCCGGAGCAGGAGCGGGACGCCTGCGGGGTCGCCTTCGTCGTCGACACCTCTGGCCGCCGCAGCCACGACATGGTCGTCAAGGGGCTCACGGCCCTGGTCAACCTCGACCACCGCGGCGCCTCGGGTGCCGAGGCGGCGTCGGGCGACGGGGCCGGGATCCTCGTGCAGGTCCCCGACGCGTTCCTGCGCGCGGTCATCGACTTCGAGCTGCCGGAGCCCGGCCGCTACGCCGTCGGCACCGCGTTCCTCCCCCTCGAGTCGGAGGCCCAGCAGGCCGCCGTCATGGCGATCGGCGCGATCGCGGAGGCGGAGGGCCTACACGTCCTCGGCTGGCGCGACCTGCCCGTCGACCCGAGCGAGCTCGGGCCGACGGCCCTGCGCGTGATGCCGACGATGCGCCAGCTCTTCCTGGGCGCGGGTGACGCCGGCCTGGGCGAGGACGCGCTGGAGCGGCTCGCGTTCGTCGTGCGCAAGCGGGCCGAGCGCGAGACCGGCACGTACTTCCCGAGCCTGTCGAGCCGCACCCTCGTCTACAAGGGCATGCTGACGACCACCCAGCTCGGTCAGTTCTTCCCCGACCTGTCCGACGAGAGGTTCGACTCCGCGCTCGCCCTCGTGCACTCGCGGTTCTCCACGAACACGTTCCCGAGCTGGCCGCTGTCGCACCCCTACCGCTACATCGCGCACAACGGCGAGATCAACACGGTGCAGGGCAACCGCAACTGGATGCGGGCCCGCGAGGCGCTGATCCGGGGCGGCGAGATCCCCGGCGACCCCGAGCGCCTGTTCCCGATCTGCACCCCGGGCGCGAGCGACTCGGCGAGCTTCGACGAGGTGCTCGAGCTGCTGCACATGGGCGGCCGGTCGCTGCCCCATGCCGTGCTGATGATGGTCCCGGAGGCGTGGGAGAACCACGAGGAGATGGACCCGTCGCGGCGGGCCTTCTACGCCTACCACGCGTCGCTCATCGAGCCGTGGGACGGCCCGGCGTGCATCTGCTTCACGGACGGCACGCAGATCGGCGCGGTCCTCGACCGCAACGGCCTGCGCCCCGGGCGCTGGTGGCAGACGAGCGACGGCCTCGTCGTCCTCGCCAGCGAGGCCGGGGTGCTCGACATCGACCCCGCCACGGTGGTCGCGAAGGGCCGGCTCGCCCCCGGCAAGATGTTCCTGGTCGACACGGCCAAGGGCCGGATCGTTCGCGACGAGGAGGTCAAGGCCGAGCTCGCCGCAGCCCGCCCGTACCAGCACTGGCTCGAGCAGGGTCTCGTCCACCTCGAGGACCTGCCGGAGCGGGAGCACGTCGTCTACGGCCACGAGTCCGTGCTGCGCCGACAGCAGGTCTTCGGCTACACCGAGGAGGAGCTGCGCATCCTCCTCGCGCCGATGGCGCGGGCCGGTGCGGAGCCGATCGGCTCGATGGGCACCGACACTCCGATCGCCGTGCTGTCGAACCGGCCGCGGCTGCTCTTCGACTACTTCACCCAGCTGTTCGCCCAGGTCACGAACCCGCCGCTCGACGCGATCCGCGAGGAGCTCGTCACCGCGCTGGGCACGACGATCGGTGCCGAGGGTGACCTGCTCACCCCGATGCCGGAGTCCTGCCGGCAGGTCATCGTCCCGTTCCCGGTGGTCGACAACGACGACCTCGCGAAGATCATCGGGATCGACGAGGACAGCGCCCACCCCGAGTTCCGCGCCGTCACCGTCCGCGGCCTGTACGACGTCGCGGGGGGCGCCGAGGCACTGCGGGCCCGGCTCGACGAGGTCTGCCGGCTCGTGGACGAGGCGATCGAGGACGGCGCCCGGATCATCGTGCTGTCCGACCGCGACTCCAGCGCCACGAAGGCGCCGATCCCGTCGCTGCTGCTCACCGGCGCCGTGCACCACCACCTCATCCGCCAGAAGACCCGTACGCAGGTGGGGCTGGTCGTCGAGGCCGGCGACGTCCGCGAGGTGCACCACGTCGCGCTCCTGCTCGGCTACGGCGCCACGGCGGTCAACCCGTACCTCGCGATGGAGACGATCGAGGACCTGGTCCTCAACAGCGACACCTACCCCGCGGACGAGCGCGACGGGCTCCGCGACCCGCAGGGCGCCGTCAAGCGCTACATCAAGGCACTCGGCAAGGGCGTGCTCAAGGTGATGAGCAAGATGGGCATCTCGACCGTGGCGTCGTACCAGGGCGCCCAGGTCTTCGAGGCCATCGGGCTCAGCCAGGACCTCGTCGACGCGTACTTCACGGGCACGACCTCCCGGCTCGGCGGCATCGGTCTCGAGGTCATCGCCGCGGAGGTGGCCTCGCGGCACGCCCACGCCTACCCGACCAACCCGACCGAGCGGGCGCACCGGCGCCTCGAGATCGGCGGCGAGTACCAGTGGCGCCGCGAGGGCGAGCTGCACCTGTTCAACCCGGAGACGGTGTTCAAGCTGCAGCACGCCACCCGCAGCGGGCGGATGGACGTCTTCCGGGAGTACACGAAGGCCGTCGACGACCAAGCCAACCGGATCGGCACGTTGCGCGGGCTGTTCACCTTCAGGGACGGCGTCCGGCCGCCGGTGCCGATCGACGAGGTCGAGCCCGTCTCGGAGATCGTTCAGCGCTTCCAGACCGGCGCGATGAGCTACGGCTCGATCAGCGCGGAGGCCCACGAGACGCTCGCGATCGCCATGAACCGCCTCGGCGGCAAGAGCAACACCGGCGAGGGCGGCGAGGACCCGATCCGGTTCTCACCCCTGCCCAACGGTGACTCGAAGCGCTCGGCGATCAAGCAGGTGGCGAGCGGCCGGTTCGGTGTGACGAGCGAGTACCTCGTCAACGCCGACGACATCCAGATCAAGATGGCGCAGGGCGCGAAGCCGGGCGAGGGCGGCCAGCTGCCCGGCCACAAGGTCTACCCGTGGGTCGCGAGGACGCGGCACTCGACGCCGGGCGTGGGCCTCATCAGCCCGCCGCCGCACCACGACATCTACTCGATCGAGGACCTCGCCCAGCTGATCCACGACCTGAAGAACGCCAACCCGCGGGCCCGGGTCCACGTCAAGCTCGTGGCCGAGGTCGGGGTCGGCACGGTCGCGGCGGGCGTGTCCAAGGCCCACTCCGACGTCGTCCTCATCTCCGGGCACGACGGCGGCACGGGCGCGAGCCCGCTGACGTCGCTGAAGCACGCGGGCGCGCCCTGGGAGGTCGGCCTCGCCGAGACTCAGCAGACGCTGCTGCTCAACGGGCTGCGCGACCGGATCGTGGTGCAGGCCGACGGCCAGATGAAGACCGGCCGCGACGTCGTCATCGCCGCGCTGCTCGGCGCCGAGGAGTTCGGATTCGCCACCGCCCCGCTGGTCGTCAGCGGCTGCATCATGATGCGGGTCTGCCACCTCGACACGTGCCCGGTCGGCGTCGCGACGCAGAACCCGGCGCTGCGGGCGAGGTTCGCCGGCAAGCCGGAGTTCGTCGTGAACTTCTTCGAGTTCATCGCCCAGGAGGTGCGCGAGCACCTCGCCGCGCTCGGCTTCCGCACGCTCGAGGAGGCCGTCGGCCACGCCGAGGTGCTCGACGTCCGCGCGGCCATCGAGCACTGGAAGGCGAGCGGCCTCGACCTCACGCCGATCCTGTCGATGCCGGAGTTGCCGGAGGGCACCCCCCGGCACGCCGTGACCAGCCAGGACCACGGGCTCGACAAGGCGCTGGACAACACGCTGATCCAGCTCGCCGAGGGCGCCCTGCAGGACGCCACCCCGGTGCGGCTGGAGCTGCCGGTCCGCAACGTCAACCGCACCGTCGGCACGATGCTCGGCAGCGAGGTCACGCGCCGGTACGGCGGGGACGGGCTCCCGGACGGCACGATCGACGTCACGTTCACGGGGTCGGCGGGCCAGTCGTTCGGTGCGTTCCTGCCGCGCGGGATCACGCTGCGGCTGCTCGGTGACGCCAACGACTATGTCGGCAAGGGGCTGTCGGGCGGGCGGATCGTCGTACGGCCGTCCGACGCGGCGGGCTTCGTCGCCGAGGAGAACGTCATCGCCGGCAACGTGCTCCTGTACGGCGCCACGGGCGGCCAGCTATTCGTCCGCGGCCGGGTGGGCGAGCGGTTCGCCGTCCGCAACTCCGGGGCGCACGCGGTCGTGGAGGGCGTGGGCGACCACGCCTGCGAGTACATGACCGGCGGCCGCGTGGTGATACTCGGCGCCACCGGGCGCAACGTCGCGGCCGGCATGAGCGGCGGCGTCGCCTACGTGCTCGACCTGCAGGAGCGCCGGGTGAACCGGGAGATGGTCGAGCTCG
This sequence comes from Actinomycetota bacterium, assembly GCA_030773395.1. GTDB lineage: Bacteria > Actinomycetota > Actinomycetes > JALYNB01 > JALYNB01 > JALYNB01. Next base: position 6,607 of record JALYNB010000154.1, on the reverse strand, counting down.
AGCCGCTCGACGACGACGACCGCGCGCTGCTGCTCGACCTCGTCAGGGGGCACCGCGACGAGACGGGCTCGCCAGTCGCCGAGCGGCTGCTCGGCGACTGGGCCGGGTCCCTGGAGAGGTTCTCGAAGATCATGCCCCGCGACTACAAGCGGGTCCTGGCGGCCGCCGCGGCCGCCGAGGAGAAGGGTGAGTCCGTGGAGGACGCGATCATGGCGGCAGCTCGTGGCTGACCCGACCGGTTTCCTCAAGCACCGCCGGGCCACGCCCACGCGCCGGCCGGTCGACGTCCGCATCCGGGACTGGCGGGAGGTCTACGAGCCCTTCCCGAAGGACGACCTGCAGGTCCAGGCCACGCGGTGCATGGACTGCGGCATCCCCTTCTGCCACAACGGTTGCCCGCTCGGGAACCTCATCCCCGAGTGGAACGACTTGGCCCGGCGCGACGACTGGCAGGCCGCGCTCGACCGCCTGCACGCGACGAACAACTTCCCGGAGTTCACCGGGAAGCTCTGCCCGGCGCCGTGCGAGGCCGCGTGCGTCCTCGGGATCAACGACGACCCGGTGACGATCAAGCAGATCGAGCACGACATCATCGACCGCGGCTTCCGCGAGGGCTTCGTCCTGCCCCAGCCGCCGGCGGAGAAGACCGGCAAGAAGGTGGCCGTCGTCGGGTCCGGCCCGGCCGGCCTCGCCGCCGCCCAGCAGCTGACGCGCGCCGGGCACGACGTGACGGTGTTCGAGCGGGCGGACCGCATCGGCGGGCTGCTGCGCTACGGCATCCCGCAGTTCAAGATGGAGAAGCACGTCCTCGACCGCCGGCTGCAACAGATGGAGTCGGAGGGCACGCAGTTCCGTCCCGGTGTCGACGTGGGCCGGGACGTGACGGCCGAGCAGCTCCGCGCGGAGTACGACGCCGTGCTGCTCGCCGGCGGCGCCACCGCCCCTCGCGACCTGCGGGCCCCGGGCCGCGAGCTCACCGGGATCCTGCCGGCGATGGACTACCTCACGCCCGCGAACCGCGTGCAGCAGGGCGACCTCGCCGAGCCGCCCGTGTCGGCCGAGGGCAAGCACGTTGTGATCATCGGTGGCGGTGACACGGGGGCGGACTGCCTGGGGACGGCCCTGCGCCAGGGCGCCCTGTCGGTCACGCAGCTGGAGATCATGCCCCGTCCCCCGGACGAGCGGGCGCCGAGCACACCGTGGCCGACGTGGCCCCTGCAGTTCCGGGTGTCGAGCGCGCACGAGGAGGGCGGCGACCGGCTGTTCTCCGTGTCCACGCAGCGGTTCCTGGGCGACGAGCGGGGCGTCGTGCGGGCGCTGGTCCTCGCCGAGGTCAAGTCGGAGGTCGTGGACGGTCGGCCCACGTTCACGCCGGTGGAGGGGACGGAGCGCGAGTTGCCGGCCGACCTCGTGCTGCTCGCGATGGGTTTCACCGGACCCGAGCGGGGGGCGCTGCTCGAGGGCCTGGGCGTCGAGCTCGACGGCCGGGGCAACGTGGCCCGCGACGGCCGCTGGGCGACGAGCGTGCCCGGGGTGTTCGTGACGGGCGACATGGGGCGCGGCCAGAGCCTCATCGTCTGGGCGATCGCGGAGGGTCGCTCCGCGGCCGCCGCGGTGGACGAGTTCCTCGTGGGGGAGACCGCGCTGCCCGCGCCGGTGGCCCCGATGTCGCGCGCCCTGTAAGGGCCGTCACCCCCGGGTGGGGGCAGGCCGTGACACGGCCTGCCCCCCTTGCGTTCTCCGCCACAGCCTGCCAACGTGGCCGCAGGCCCCGGGCACGGTCCGGGCGCACTGTCGTCCTGTGCCGGACGCGGGTGCCCGCCACCGCTGGCGGGGTCACTGCTGCGCTGTGCGCGTGCGGGCCTAGGCTGTGCCCATGAGCCGCCGCGCGAAGATCGTCTGCACGCTGGGCCCCGCCTCGTCGTCCCCCGACCGAGTCCGTGCCCTGGTCGACGCGGGAATGGACGTCGCCCGCCTCAACCTGTCGCACGGCAGCTACGCCGACCACCGGACGGCGTACACGAACGTCCGCCGGGCCTCGGACGAGTCCGGGCGGGGCGTCGGCATCCTGGCCGACCTCCAGGGCCCCAAGATCCGGCTGGGGAAGTACGCGGATGGTCCCGTCGACTACGAGGTGGGCGACGAGTTCGTCATCACGGCCGACGACGTCGAGGGCACCCGGGAGCGCGTCTCCACCACCTACAAGGCGCTGCCGGGCGACGTGCGGCCCGGCGACCGGCTCCTCATCGATGACGGGAACGTGTCCGTCAAGGTGCTCACGGTGGAGGGCCCGGACGTCCGGTGCCGGGTGACGGTCCCCGGGCGCCTGTCGAACAACAAGGGCATCAACCTGCCCGGCGTCGCGGTCAGCGCGCCGCCGCTGACCGAGAAGGACGTCGAGGACCTGCGCTTCGCGCTGAGCCTCCGCGTCGACATGGTCGCGCTGTCGTTCGTGCGGTCCCCGGAGGACGTCAAGCTCGTCCACCGGGTGATGGACGAGGAGGGCTACCGCCTCCCCGTCATCGCCAAGATCGAGAAGCCCGAGGCCGTCGGTCGGCTCGAGGAGATCGTCGACGCCTTCGACGGCATCATGGTCGCCCGCGGTGACCTCGGCGTCGAGCTGCCCCTGGAGCAGGTGCCGCTGGTGCAGAAGTGGGCCGTCTCCCTTGCGCGGGAGCGGGCCAAGCCCGTGATCGTCGCGACGCAGATGCTCGAGTCCATGATCTCGGCCCCGCGCCCGACCCGCGCCGAGGCGAGCGACGTCGCGAACGCCGTCCTCGACGGTGCCGACGCGGTCATGCTGTCCGCCGAGACCAGCGTCGGCGCCTACCCGGTCGACGCGGTCGCCACGATGAGCCGGATCATCGAGCGGGTCGGGCCGGGCGTCGACACGCACTTCGGGGTCCCCCCGGCGGCACGCCTCGCCACCGCCACCCGGGGGCAGGCGATCGCGCGGGCCGCCGCGGAGGTCGGTGACCAGGTCGGGGCCAAGGCGCTCGTCGCCTTCACGCAGACCGGTGACACGGTGCGGCGGCTCGCCCGCCACCGCAGCCCCATCCCGCTGCTCGCGTTCACCCCGGAGCAGGCCGTCCGTAGCCAGCTCGCCCTGGTGTGGGGCGTCGAGACGTTCGTCGTGCCGTTCGTGGAGACGACCGACGAGATGGTCACCCGTGTCGACGCGTCGCTGACCGAGCTGGGGCGCTACCAGATGGGCGACTACATCGTGATCGTCGCGGGCAGCCCGCCCGGCACGCCGGGCTCGACCAACGCCATGCGCGTGGTCGAGCTGGGCGGTGAGGGCAGGTGGCTCGCGCAGCAGGCCCGCGCCCGGGCGGGCCAGGCCTGACCGACCGCCGGGCCCCCTGTGTCACCCGGGGGCCCGGCGCCGTCGCCGTGCCGGAGGCGGGACTCGAACCCGCAAGCCCTCTCGGGCAGCGAGGTTTGAGCTCGCCGCGTATGCCGTTCCGCCACTCCGGCCCGCCGGGCGGCCGCAGGACTGCGCCGGTCACCCGGAGTCGTCACTCTAGCCCGCTATCCTCGCGCGTCGCGGCGCGCGTGGGCCGCCGCTCTGCGGGCACGGGGTGCCCCCCGAGCCCGGGCGGGGCGGTCGCGGGTCATCCGGGCCAGAGCAGGGCCGCCACCGCGGACGACAGGACGGAGCCGCCGTGACCCAGCCAGCCCCCGCACGTCGGGTGGTCATCGCCGAGGACGAGGCGATCATCCGGCTCGACCTCCGGGAGATGCTCGAGGAGGAGGGCTGGTCGGTCGTCGGCGAGGCCGGTGACGGCGAGACCGCCGTCCTGCTGGCCGAGGACCTGCGACCCGACCTGGTGCTCCTCGACGTCCAGATGCCTGTGCTGGACGGGCTGGCCGCCGCGGAGCGGATCGCCCGGCAGCGCGTCGCCCCGGTCGTCATGCTCACCGCCTTCGGGCAGCGCGACCTCGTGGAGCGCGCGCGTGAGGCCGGGGCGATGGCCTACCTGGTCAAGCCGTTCGCGAAGAAGGACCTCGTCCCCGCGGTCGAGATGGCGGTCAGCCGCTTCAGGGAGATCGTCGGCCTGGAGGCCGAGGTCACCGGTCTGCAGGACCGCCTCGAGGCGCGCAAGACCGTCGAGCGCGCCAAGGGGGTCCTGCAGGACCGGCACGGCATGACCGAGCCGCAGGCGTTCCGCTGGATCCAGACCACGTCGATGAACCGGCGGCTGTCGATGCGGGCGGTCGCGGAGGCCGTGCTGGCGGGGGCGGTGCCGCCGGGATCGCCGGGTCCCCCGGAGCCGACGGCCCCGTCGGCGCCGGCCGGGATGACAGCGCCGACAGGGACGAGCGTGCCGGCCGGGACGCCGCCTGCGGAGCCGCCGGCAAGCGCCGCTCCGGCGCTTTGACCGGGTGCTGTGTCCGTGATGTCAAGCCACGGTCACAAGCGGGACACGCCGCCCGTTCCCGGGGCGGTGCGGCCTGCTGGAGCGGTTAGTGTCCCGCGACGGCAGTTCCGCGGCGATGCCCCGAGTGCGTCGCCGCCAACCCTCGAGGAGATCCCTGCATGACCTCTCGACTTCGCCTGACCCGCGGAGCGGCCGCCCTCGGCGTCGCCGCCCTCGCCCTGAGTGCCTGCGGCGGCGGGAACGGCGGTACGACGGCTCCCGCGGCGACGGGCAGCAGCCCCGCCGAGCAGTCGGGCGGGGAGGCCCCCCAGGGCGACGGCACGCTGACCATCGGCAGCCTCCTCCCGCAGACCGGCAACCTCGCGTTCCTCGGCCCGCCGGAGTTCGCCGGCGTCGAGTTGGCGATCAAGGAGATCAACGAGGCCGGCGGCGTGCTCGGCAAGCCGATCGCCTACGAGGAGGGCGACTCGGGCGACGCGCAGCAGGACGTCGCGAACCCGACGGTCGACCGGTTGCTCCGCGCGAACGTGGACGCGATCATCGGCGCCGCGTCGTCCGGTGTGTCCAAGACGGTCATCGACAAGATCACTGGCGCGGGCGTCGTCCAGTTCAGCCCGGCGAACACCTCGCCCGACTTCACGGACTACCCCGACGACGGCCTCTACTTCCGCACGGCCCCCTCGGACGTGCTGCAGGGCCGCATCCTCGGAGAGACGATCCTCGCGGACGGCCACACCAGCGTCGGCCTCCTCGTCCTGCAGGACCCGTACGGCGAGGGTCTCGCGAAGAACCTCGGCGACACGATCACTGAGAATGGCGGGGAACTGGCCCCCGAGGGACCCGTGTTCTACGACCCGGCGGCGTCGAACTTCGACGCGCAGGTCGGGCAGATCAAGGCGGCCAACCCCGACGCGATCGTCCTCATCGGCTTCGAGGAGTCGGCGAAGGTCATCCAGTCGATGATCGCGCAGGGCATCGGCCCGCAGGACAAGCAGCTCTACCTGGTCGACGGAAACCTCTCGAACACCCTTGGCGACGAGCTCCCGCCGGGTGTCCTGGAGGGCACCAAGGGCAGCCTCCCCGGCGCCGCGGCGCCCGGTGACTTCCAGCAGCGCCTGCGCACGATCGACCCCGGCCTCACTGACTTCGCCTACTCGGCCGAGGCGTACGACGCGGTCGTGACGATCGGCCTGGCCGCCGCCGCCGCCGGGAACGACTCGGGGCAGGCCATCGCCGCCGAGCTGCCCGACGTCACGCGCGAGGGCACGAAGTGCACGACGTTCGCGCAGTGCTCGGAGCTGCTGGGCAACGGCGAGGACATCGACTACGAAGGTGTGAGCGGCCCGATCGAGCTCTCGGAAGCCGGGGACCCGACCGAGGCCAGCGTCGGCATCTACACGTACGGCCCCGACAACAAGTACGGCAACCCCGTCTACGCGAGCGGCTCGCTCGAGTGACCAACGGGGACTGACACGTTCTGGGGTCCGGCGCAGGTGCGCCGGGCCCCAGTCGCCGTACGCTCCGAGATCCGCACGGGCGGGCCCGCTGCTCTCCGGGACCTGCCGTGGCTCAACTCTTCGCGAGTGTTCCCAGGTAGAGTTCGATGACCTTCGGGTCGTTCATGAGGTCCCGGCCCGACGCCGTGTAGGCGTTGCGGCCCTGGTCGAGCACGTAGCCCCGGTCGCAGATCTGCAGACAGCGGCGCGCGTTCTGCTCGACCATGACGATCGACACGCCGGTGCCGTTGATCTGCCGGCACCGGATGAAGACCTCGTCCTGCAGGGCGGGGGAGAGGCCCGCGGACGGCTCGTCGAGCAGGAGCAGGGATGGGCCGGGCATGAGCGCCCGGCCCATCGCCACCATCTGCCGCTCGCCGCCCGACAGGGACCCCGCCCGCTGCTTGCGCCGGGTGGCGAGGGCGGGGAAGAGCTCCGCGACGTACTCGAACCGCTCCGGGAACCGCTTGGGCTCGTGGTAGAGCCCCATCTGCAGGTTCTCCTCAATCGTCAGGCGGGGGAAGACGTTGTTCGTCTGGGGGACGAACCCCACGCCCTTCGCGACGAGCTCGTGGGCCTTGCGCCCGGTGATGTCCTCCCCGGCGAGCCTGACCGTTCCGCTGCGGATCGTGACCAGGCCGAACAGGGCCTTGAGCAGCGTCGACTTCCCGGCGCCGTTCGGGCCGATGATGCCCACGAGCTCGCCCTGCGCGCAGTACAGGTCGCAGC
>JALYNB010000153.1 GCA_030773395.1 Actinomycetota bacterium | reverse complement strand
TGCTCGGCAGGAGACCGGCCCGGTAGTGTTCTCCACGCACGCCGACGCGGGGTGGAGCAGCTCGGTAGCTCGCTGGGCTCATAACCCAGAGGTCGCAGGTTCAAATCCTGCCCCCGCTACGAGGAACGGAAGACAGAGGCCTGATCAACCGAGAGGTTGATCAGGCCTCTGTCGCGTGTCAGCCGAATGTCAGCAGCGAACGGGCCTGGACGCCCCCGGACAGCGGCGGAGTGGGGCGCGGGTGGGGGCGCCCGCGGGCACGCGCTGCGGGCGGCGGGCGGGACTCCGGGCAAGACCTGGCGCCGGTCGGGCAACACTCAGGGGTGTCACAGCAGGGCGGTCCGAGGGACCTCCCTCCGTGGGTCCGCCTCACGACAGGGGCCTCGGGGCCACGGTCTGCGATCCTCGAGACATGGCGCGTCCCCCTGCTCCCGGTCGTCGGTCCGCTCCTGTGCAGGTGCGGAGCATGAGCTCCCCGAAGCCCGGGTGGGCGCTCGACGACGCCGTCCGGTTGGTCGAGCAGGGGTACACGGCCGAGCAGGTGGAGCGGATGACCGGGTGGGCAGCCCAACATGTGCTGGCGCAGGTCCGGCAGCGGACGAAGGCGTCGGAGCGCGTGCGGGCGGCGATCCGGTGACCCGGGGGCGCCGACTGCGGCGGTGAGGCGCGACTCGATCGTCTGCGGCGCCGGCGGTCAGCTCACACGGCGGTACTGCCAGAGGGCGTGCCGGATCAGCTCGGAGACGCTGACTCCCTCCTCCTCGGCACGCAGCAGCAGGTCCCTCTTGAGCTCGGGATCAAGCCGGACGGACTCGACCGCTGCGGGAGCGGAGCCGATCGGGGGGCGTCCGGGCTTGCGCCGCTCGAGCAGCCTGTCGATGTCGTAGCCGCGCTCGGCCTCGTCGGCGAGCGCCTCGACGACGTCGTCCGTCATCGAGGTGCCGTCCGACCTGGTCCCGTGGCTGCTCTTGGCCGGCCCTCCAGCAGGCGCCGGTACTGCGATGCATCAGCATCGCGTGGATCACGGCCGGACCCTGAGGACGATCCAGGACGACGAGCTCGAGCAGGTTGCCGGGCCCGGTCGGGGCCGAGGACGAGGTAGCGGACGGGGTCATCGCCGATCTCCTCTACGGCCAGCGGGTGGCGCACCGCGTGCTGGATGTCCGGCTCGTCGACGTCGTGGCGGAACGCGGTTCGCACCGTGCGCCCGCACCGCCTGGCACTCGCACTCCTTCGGTCAGGCTGTACGTCACCGAAGGCGTCGGCCTGGTGCAGTCCCGCGGTGACGAGGTGATCGTCGTCCAGGCCGGCGATGTCATCCGGACGCCACCCGGCGAGGAGCACTGGCACGGTGAACGCTCTTGACCACTTCATGACCCACGCACCGGTGTGGGAGGGGGACGAGACGAGCGGGGGTCGACTCGTGGGCGACGACGAGTACGGCCACCCGAGCTGCGCATGAAAGGAGCGCTGTGCCGCTGATCAGCCGAGACCCTGGGACGCTGGCGCCGTGTCGCCGGTCCGGAGAGCCACCCTCGCCGTCGTCGTCCTCGTGGCCTGGTCCGTCCTCGTGGCGGTCCTCGTGCTGAGCTTCGTCGAGGGGACCACCGAGACGAAGCGACTCGTGGCGATGGCCGTGGCGGGCGCCGGCAGCGCACCGCTCCTTGCATGGGCCATGCGCAGGCCCTGAACCGCGCACGGCGCGGCGCATGCGACGATCAGCCGGGCGACGATCGGCTGGGAAGCAGCGCCGGGAGCGGTGCGGTCGGCAGGACGATCCAGCCCTCGCGAGCGGCTGTCTCCTGCTGGTCCGCCGCGGGGGTGGTGACCTGCCTGAGCGCGGCGGCTCGGGCGACGAGCGCGCACACGAGCGCGTCGAACGCGTCGTCGCTGCCGCGGAGCAGCTCCTCGTGCCCGTCGACATCGAGGCCGGGCAGTGCCGCGGTGAGCGCGTCGACGAGACGGGCGAGGCCGGGCGCGCCGGCCGTGCGCTTGTACGACCGGTGCGGCAGCGACCACCTCTTCAGCGCCGCCGCGGGGTAGCACTCGACGACGGTGCCGCCACCGGCTCGGTCGACCGGCCTGCCGGCGGCGTGGAGGGCGCCGAGGAGTCCCGCGCCGCGCATCGCGACCGCGGCGATCCGGTCGGCCGCGACGGCCAGGGGGACCAGCCCGGTGAGCCGCTGGCACTCGTGGTCCGTGGTACGGCGTGACAGAGTCCGCCGCCACGCCAAGCCGTCGACCCCCAGCGGCGGGAGCACGTGCCCGGTCCGGTGCGCGACCACGAACTCGGTGAAGGGCTCCGGCCAGCCGAGCGGGCAGTCGAGCGCGGCCTTGTCCGCCCCGTCGAGTGCCGCGAGCACGGCCTCGTCGCCCGAGCCGACCCGCAGTTCAGCGAGCCGCGCCGGCTCGTCCGGGCGCGAGGCCGCCTCGGGCCACTCGACGACCGCCACCGCGGTGCCCTTCGCCTCGGCGGCCATGTCCACCCCGACGGTCCGCACCCCGGCGAGGCTGCCACGTCCGGCTGTACGGGTCACAGGTCCTTGCGCAGGAAGGACGCCGCCGCCAGCCCCCAGACCATCGCGATCCACACCGCCGCCCAGGCGAGGTACGTGGCGTGAGCGGCGCCGCGCTCAGGAACGGGAATGCCTCGCCCCGTCGTCGCCAAGAAGGCGAGCGCCGACGGGTCCTCCTACCGCACCCGGCCACCCAGGTCGTGCCGACCAGGCCGACGGCGGCCACGCCCGACGACCAACCGGTAGTCCCGGCGGAAGACCTCGTCGAGGTCCAGGCGCACCGCACCGCGGCCCGCACCCGACACCGCACGCGCACCTCCCGGTCGTCCCGCCCCTGCGCGGCAGCGGCGACCGGCACGGGGGGCGCCAGGACGGCCGCGCTCCTCGCTGTCGCGACAGGTCCATGTCTCTGCAGCACCGCCGGGACCAGGCGTGTGACACCGGCGACCGGGAGGGCCTCACGCCCGCGCGCCTGAACCGATGCGGGCTGTGACCGACTCCGCCCCCGGCCGAGGTCTGCTCGCCCCGGGCGGGGGTAGTGCGGCGTCCGGCAACCTGACGATCGGGGACACATGAGCGACATCCGGCCCGCGGCGGCGTCGAGCACCGGGGACGTGGCGTGACCGCGACGGCGCTGGACGCCTGGCCGGGGGCGGCCTACCCGCTGGGCGCCACGTACGACGGCTTCGGCACCAACTTCGCGCTGTTCAGCGAGGTCGCCGAGCGGGTGGAGCTCTGCCTGTTCGACGACGCCGGCACCGAGACGCGCGTCGCGCTGACCGAGCGCGACGCGTTCGTGTGGCACTGCTTCCTGCCGAACATCGGGCCCGGCCAGCGGTACGGCTACCGCGTGCACGGGCCCTACGACCCCGCCAACGGCCACCGGTGCAACCCGAGCAAGCTCCTGCTCGACCCCTACTCAAAGGCGGTCGACGGCGAGATCGACTGGAACCAGGCCTGCTTCTCCTACACTTGGGGCGAGGAGGACTCGTACAACGACGAGGACTCGGCGCCGCACATGAGCAAGTCGGTCGTGATCAGCCCGTACTTCGACTGGAACAACGACCGCCACCCACGCACGCCGTACAACAGGACGGTCATCTACGAGGCGCACGTGAAGGGCCTCACGAAGACCCACCCTGACATCCCCGAGCACATCCGGGGCACGTACGCCGCGCTGGCGCACCCGGCCATGGTCGAGCACTACAAGGCCCACGGGATCACGGCGGTCGAGCTCATGCCAGTGCACCAGTTCGTGCACGACAGCCACTTGGTCGACCGGGGCCAGCGCAACTACTGGGGCTACAACACTATCGGCTTCTTCGCCCCGCACAACGACTACTCCTCCTCGGGCCAGCGGGGCCAGCAGGTGCAGGAGTTCAAGGCGATGGTCAAGGCGCTGCACACCGAGGGAATCGAGGTGATCCTTGACGTCGTCTACAACCACACGGCCGAGGGCAACCACATGGGCCCGACGCTGTCGTTCCGAGGCATCGACAACGCGGCCTACTACCGACTGGTCGAGGGCGACGCCGAGCACTACTACGACACGACGGGCACCGGCAACACGCTGCTCATGCGCCACCCGCACGTCCTGCAGCTGATCATGGACTCGCTGCGCTACTGGGTGACCGAGATGCACGTGGACGGCTTCCGCTTCGACCTCGCCAGCTCGCTCGCCCGCCAGTTCCACGAGGTGGACCGGCTGTCGGCGTTCTTCGACCTCGTCCAGCAGGACCCCGTGGTCAGCCAGGTCAAGCTGATCGCCGAGCCGTGGGACGTGGGCGAGGGCGGCTACAACGTGGGCGGCTTCCCGCCCCTGTGGACGGAGTGGAACGGCAAGTACCGCGACACCGTGCGCGACTACTGGCGCGGGGAGCCGGCGACCCTGGCGGAGTTCGCGTCCCGGCTGACCGGCTCGGCTGACCTCTACGAGAACGACGGCCGGCGGCCGTTCGCCTCGGTCAACTTCGCCACCGCGCACGACGGGTTCACGCTGCACGACCTCGTGTCGTACAACGAGAAGCACAACGAGGCCAACGGCGAGGGCGGCGCCGACGGCGAGAGCCACAACCGGTCGTGGAACTGCGGTGCCGAGGGTGAGACCGACGACCTCGAGATCGTCGCGCTGCGCGAGCAGCAGAAGCGCAACTTCCTCACCACGCTCTTCCTGAGCCAGGGCGTCCCGATGCTGCTGCACGGCGACGAGCTGGGCCGGACGCAGCGGGGCAACAACAACGTCTACGCCCAGGACAACGAGCTGGCGTGGGTCGACTGGGAGCGGGCTCGCGACTTCGAGGTGCTGTCGTCGTTCACCGGGCGCCTCGTCGCGCTGCGCCACCGGCACCCCGTGTTCCGGCGGCGGCGCTTCCTCAAGGGCCACGCTGCCGGCGGGGAGCAGCACCCCGACGTGGCCTGGTTCCGGCCCTCGGGGGAGTGGATGTCGGAGGAGGACTGGAGCTCCGGCTTCGCCCGCTCGATGACCGTGTTCCTCAACGGCGAGGGGATCGGCGAGCCTGACCAGCGCGGTCAGCGGATCTCCGACGACTCCTTCTTCCTGTTGTTCAACGGCCACCACGAGCCGATCGCGTTCGAGCTGCCGGATATCGGCGCGGGCGAGCGCTGGTGCCCCGCCATCGACACCGCGGCACCGCTGGCGCACGAGGCCGTGGACCGGACCTTCCGGGTCGGGGAGCCCATCGACGTCGCCGCCCGGTCGATCCTGGTCCTGCGCCGCGTGTTCTAGCCAGCCGCTGACCTGCCCTGCGGAGCTGCGAGCCCGTCGCCGGCTGGGCGGCCACCTGCACCAGGGGCGGTAGCCGGACGGGCTCCCGCGGGGCCGGCAGCGTGGACGCGTACGCCCCGCTGCGCTGACGCCGTACGACGGGAGCCCGACCCTCCGGAGCGGGCCCGACGCGGCCCGCATGACGGGGGGGGGGCCTAGCCTGCCGCCGTGAAGCCCGCGGCCGTCGGTCTCGTCGTCGTCCTGCTGCCGGCGCTCGCGGTGCTCGTGTACGTCGGGTCAGCAGCGTGCCCGCCGCTCGGGTGGGCGTTGTAGCGGTACGGGTCGGGAGGCGCGTTCGCCTGCGTGGCGTGAGCCCGCGGCGTCGTACGCTCCTGGCGTGACCAGCAGGAAGCCCGCTCGGGTCACGTGGGAGTCCTGGGTCGAGCGCCAGATCCGCGAGGCACGCGAACGCGGCCAGTTCGACGACCTCCCCGGCTCCGGGAAGCCGCTGCCCTCCACGGGGGAGCCTTACGACGAGACGTGGTGGCTCCGGGAGAAGGCCCGGCGTGAGCAGATCTCGCTGCTGCCCGCGACGCTCGTCGTTCGCAAGAAGGCCGAGCACCTCGACGAGCACCTGCACGAGCTGCGGTCGGAGGCCGACGTGCGCGCCGCTGTGGAGCACCTCAACGCGGAGATCGTGCAGGCGAACCGGACGGCGTTCGGGGGGCCGCCGTCGCGCCTGCTGCCCCGCGACCCGGACGAGGTCGTGGCCGGCTGGCGGGAGCGCCGCCGCCAGGTC
>JALYNB010000152.1 GCA_030773395.1 Actinomycetota bacterium | reverse complement strand
GGGGCGGCCTGGCCGGGACGGAGGCGCCGCACGAGCCCGGCCAGGCCGGCGGGCTCGAAGAGGACCACCAGGATGATCGCGACGCCGTACAGGAACGCGGCGGCCTGGCTGGCCACGACACCGGGCTGGCCCGGGTCGGCGATGAACGGGATGACGTCGGCGTACTCCTGGAAGACCAGGGGCAGCGCGCTGACGAACAGCGCCCCGAGCGCGGCCCCGGTGACCGAACCGAGGCCGCCGAGGACGATCATCGCGAGGAACTGGACGGACAGCACCAGCGAGAACGACTCGGGGGCGACGGCACCGATGGACAGGGCGTAGAGCACGCCGGAGAGTCCGGCGTACATGGAGGAGGCCAGGAACACCCGCGCCTTGTAGCCCTGGACGTTCACGCCCATGACGGCAGCGGCCACCTCGCTGTCGCGCAGCGTCTCCAGCGCCCGTCCGGGCCGGCTGCGGAGCAGGTTCGAGGCGAACCAGCAGGCCGCGGCCGCGAGGAACAGCCCGAGGTACCACATCCGTTCCGCCGCGCCGTACGGGACGCCGAGCACGGCGAGGTACGGGTTCTCGTTGCCGCCGAAGTCGAAGCCGAAGAGCGAGAAGGTCGGGGTCAGGCGGCCGTTGAAGCCGCCCGTCACGGTCGTCCAGGTGTTGAGCAGGTGCTGCCCGATGAAGACGAGTCCGAGCGAGGCGACACCGAGGTAGATGCCGCGGAGCCGTGCGGCGATCGGGCTGAACAGCAGCCCGGCGAGCCCGGCCGCGAGCACGCCGAGCACCATCGCGAGCAGCGGCGGGAGACCGAGGCCCGTGTAGGCCGTCGCGGTGCCCCCGGGCTCGCCGGCCGTGAAGACGTAGGTGATGGCGCCGACCGCGAGGAAGAACGCGTGGGCCAGCGACAGCTGGCCGGTCGTGCCGACCAGGAGGTTCAGGCCCACGGCCCCGATGACGGCGCCGAACACCGCGAAGCCGGTGCGCAGCCAGAACTCCTCGACGTACAGCGGCAGCGCGAGGAGCACGAGCACGGCGACCCCGAGCAGCGCCCACCGCAGGACGCGGCCGCCGCTCCGCCGCGGCGCCCCGGCGGCCGCGAAGTCGGTCGTCGTCGGGGTCACGGGCGGTGCCTCCGCCACACCCCGGCTAGACACGGGTCAGCTCTCGGGTGCCGAAGAGGCCGGACGGGCGGACGAGCAGCACGGCGACCATGACGACGTAGGGCACGACGTCGCCGAACCCGCGCCCGAGGAACGCGATCTGGTCCTGGTAGCCGGCGGCCAGCGACTCCGCGATGCCCACCACGAGGCCCCCGACGAGAGCTCCGCCGGTCGAGTCCAGCCCGCCGAGGATCGCGGCCGGGAAGGCCCGCAGGGCGATCGCCCCGATGGTCGGGGTGACGCCGGGCGTCGGGGAGCCGACGAGGAACAGGGCGGCGACGGCGGCGAGCACGCCCGCGACCAGCCAGGCCAGCGCCGAGACGCGGCCGAGGCGGATCCCCATCAGCGCGGCGGCCTCGCCGTCCTCGGCCGCGGCGCGCATCGCGACCCCCCAGCTCGAGTACTTGAAGGCGACGAAGAACGCGGCGATCAGCACGCCGGCGACGACAACCGCGAGCGCGCGGTTCGTGGTCATGCCGACCCCGCCGAACGTCACCGTGCCGCCGCCCCAGGGGTGGCCGACGTTGAGGATGTCGGATCCGATCCGACGGGTCAGCTCCGTGAGGATGAGGATGTCCACGCCGATCGTGAGGATCGCGAGGCTGATGACGGGCGCTCCGCGCAGCCGGTTGATGAGCAGCCGCTCAGTGAGGACGGCGGCCAGCGCCGTGCCCACGACCCCGACGAGCACCGCCGGCCAGAAGCCGAGGCTCCCGCTGAAGTGCGCGATGAGGAAGGCGCCGAGGAGCAGCAGCGAGCCGTGCATGAAGCTCACGACCTCGCTGGCCTTGAAGATGATGACGAAGCCGAGGGCGATGAGGGCGTAGAGCGCCCCCAGCGACACCCCGTTGAGGAGCAGGGACAGGAACTGCGTCACGCGGACGACTCCTAGGCCGAGGGGGCGGACGGGGCAGCGGGGGTCTCGTCACCCGCGCCGAGGTAGGCGCGGATGACCTCTGGGTCGGCCTGGACCTCGGCCGGGGTGCCGTCGGCGATGCCACGGCCGAAGTCGAGCACGGTCACGCGGTCGGCGATGCCCATGACCATGCCCATGTCGTGCTCGACGAGGACGACGGTGATGCCGAGCGCGGCGCGGACCTCGAGGATGGCCTCACTCATCCGCCGGGTCTCTTCCGCGTTCATCCCCGCGACGGGCTCGTCGAGCAGCAGGACCGTTGGCTCGATGCACAGCGCGCGTGCCATCTCCACGCGCTTCTGGTCGCCGTAGGACAGGACGCCGACCGGCGTGTGCAGCTTGTCGCCGAGCTCCATGAAGTCGGCGATCTCCCGGATCCGCCGACCGTGGAGCGCGCCTTCCCGGGTCGCGTGCGGCAGCCGCAGGCCCGCGGCCACGAACCCCGCCTTCGTGAGGTGGTGGCGGCCGAGCATCAGGTTCTCGGCCACGGTCTGCGTGCCCGACAGCGCGATGTTCTGGAATGTGCGGGCGATCCCGAGCCCGGCGATCTGGTGCGGGCGCATGGCCGTGAGCGTCGCGTCGCCGAACTGCACGCTGCCGGCTGTCGCGCGGTACACGCCCGACAGGACGTTGAACATCGTCGACTTGCCCGCCCCGTTCGGGCCGATGATGGCGTGGATCGTGCCGGGCGCCGCGGTGAACGACACGTCCGAGAGCGCCTTCAGCGCCCCGAACTGGACGGTCACGTCGCGCACCTGCAGCGGCGCGACGTCGGCGCGGACGTCGCTCGTGGTGGTCACGCCGACCACCTCGACAGGCTGCGCAGCGCCTGACGGGGCGCCTGAGCCGTGACCGGCTCCTCGTCGGCGTGGCCCAGGTAGAGCTTCTGGACCTCGTCGCTGCGGGACAGCTCGTCGGCTGGGCCGGAGAGCGAGACCTTGCCGACGTCGAGGACGAAGGCGGCGTCGGCGACCCGCAGGGCCATGGTGGCGTTCTGCTCCACGAGCAGCACGGAGGTGCCCTGTCGGTTGATCTCGCGGATGACCTCCCCGATCTGGCCGATCACCCGCGGGGCGAGGCCCAGCGACGGCTCGTCGAGGAGGAGCAGCTTGGGGCTGGCCATGAGCGCCCGGCCGATCGCGAGCATCTGCTGCTCGCCGCCGGACATCAGGCCGGCGCGCTGGGTGCGCCGGTCGGCCAGGACCGGGAACAGGTCGTAGGTCCGCGCGACCGCTGCCGCCTTCGCCGCCTTGTCGCGGTTGCCCATGCCGCCGGCGCGCAGGTTCTCCTCGACGGTGAGCCGGCCGAAGATGCGCCGCCCCTCTGGCACCTGCACGAGCCCCAGGGCCACCGAGGCGGCCGGGTCACGGCCGCGCAGGTCGACCCCGTTGAAGCTCACCGACCCGCCATCGATCCGCCCCTTGTGCAGCCGCAGCGTGCTCGAGATCGTTCGCAGCAGGGTGGTCTTGCCCGCCCCGTTGCTGCCGAGGACCGCCACGACCTGACCGTCGAGCACCTCCAGCGACACCGACCGCAGCGCGCGCACCGCCCCGCCGTACGTCACCTGCAGGTCCCGCACCTCGAGCATCTCGTCCCCTCACTCGTGTCATCGGCACTGAAGCACACTCGGGGTGGCCCAGGACACGTGTGAGTTGTACACGCCGTTGCCCCGCCATGTGGGGACCGCGACCATGTTCACCGTGACGGACCACGCGGCTGTCGGGAGTGTCGGGACCGCCTTCCTCGAGCTCCTGGCGCGCGAGGCCGCCCCGCCGGAGTTCGACGCCCTCGCCCGGGCGCTCACCACGGACGCCGACCCCACCGCCGCCGCCGCCGTCGAGGCGGCCAAGGGACTGGCGCTGCGCGTGCGCGTCCTGCTCGCGCGGCGGGAGCGCCGCGACAGCCAGCTCACCGCCCTGTTCGACACGGCGAACGACCTGGCGTCGCTGCAGGACCTCGACGCGGTGCTCCGCTCGATCGCCCAGCGGGCCCGACGTCTGCTCGACTCCGACGTGGCCTACCTCAGCCTGCTCACCGACAGCGCGACCGCGACCTACATCCGGGTCGCGGACGGGTCCGTCTCC
This sequence comes from Actinomycetota bacterium, assembly GCA_030773395.1. Taxonomy (GTDB): domain Bacteria; phylum Actinomycetota; class Actinomycetes; order JALYNB01; family JALYNB01; genus JALYNB01. The sequence continues at coordinate 6,062 of JALYNB010000152.1, read as the reverse complement.
GCCACGCTGCTGAACCTGCAGCTCCCGCTGGGAGTGGGCGTGGGCGGCACCGTGGCCCGCACGGGACGCACCGTCCAGACGTCGGAGTACCTGGCCGACCCGCTGCTGGAGCACCTCGGCGACGTCGACGCCGCCGTCGCGGACGAGGGGCTCGTCGCGGTCCTCGGTGTCCCCCTGGTCGCGTCCGGCGACGTCATCGGTGTCCTGTTCGCTGCCGACCGGCGCGAGCGGACGTTCCCGCCGGAGGAGGTGGCGCTGCTGGCGTCACTCGCCACCCACGCCGCACTCGCGATCGAGAAGACCCGGCTGCTGCAGGAGGCGACGTCCGCGCTGGTGGAGCTCAGCATCGCCAGCGAGACCATCCGCGCGCACAGCCGCGCAGTGGAGCGGGCCGGCCAGGCGCACGAGCGCCTCACCGAGCTCGTCCTGTGCGGGGGCGGCGTCGGTGACGTCGCGGAGTCCGTGGTGCGGGTGCTCGGCGGCACGCTCGTCGTCCTCGACGCGGAGCGGCGCGTCCTCGCGGTCGCCGGGGCGGGACGGGTCGACGACCTCCCGCTCCCCGTGCCGGAGACGTCGCTGCCCGAGGCGTCGCTGCCCGGGGTGCGCTCGCTGCAGGAGGGCGACTGGTGGCTGGCCCCCGTGGCGGCCGGGTCCGAGCGCTTGGGCACCCTGCTGCTGCACCCCGGGCAGCAGCTGGCGGACGGCGACCGTCGCGTGCTCGAGCGGGCGGCGATGGTCACCGCCCTGCTGCTCGTGTGGCGCCGCTCCGTGGCGGAGGCCGAGATGCAGGGCCGGGGCGACGTCCTGCGCGACCTGCTCAGCGGCCCTGCGGACGCGGGCGCGCTGCGCGAGCGCGCGCGCGTGATCGGCGTCGACCTCGACGGCCTCTGGGTGGTCGTCGTCCTGCGCGCCGACGGCGAGCGGCGACGGCTGCGCTCGGCCGCGGCGCGCGTCGCTCCGGTCGCGGACGGCCTCGTCGGCGAGATCGACGACGGCGTCGTCCTCGTCGTGCCCGCCGAGCCACGGACGCACAGCCGCGAGGTGGCCGCGTCGGTGGCGGGCGCGCTGACCGCGCGTCTCGGCACCCCGGTCACCGCGGGCGGCGCTGGTCCCGTCACGGGACCGGTCGGCGTGCGTACGGCGTACGACGAGGCGCGGCGCTGCGTCCGCGCCCTGCTCGCCCTCGGGCGCGTCGGGGAGTCCGCGGACGCCCGTGACCTCGGCTTCCTCGGCGTCCTGCTCAGCGACCGGCGTGACGTCACGGGCTACCTGGAGCGCACGCTCGGGCCCGTGCTGGAGTACGACGCGCGCCGCGGCTCGGACCTCGTCGGCACGCTGACCGCCTGGTTCCGCCACGACCGGAACGTGACCCGGACCGCCGAGACCCTCCACGTGCACCCCAACACGCTGCTCCAGCGCCTCGAACGGGTCGGGCGACTGATCGGCACCGACTGGCGCAGCGCCGACCGCCTGCTCGAGGTGCAGCTCGCCCTGCAGCTCCACCAGGTGGCCGGCAGCGGCGTGCTCTCGGGCTGACGACCGCCCGCGTTCCATGGCGTGTGGGTCGGGCACACGAGCGCGCCCCGCCGAGTGTTTCCAGCACCAGTGGTGGGCGTGGCGCTGCTGAGCCTTGACTGTGCTCATGGGAGACGACATCCGCACCGTCGCCGTCGTGGGCGCCGGGATCATGGGCCACGGGATCGCGCAGGTGCTGGCCGCGGCCGGCAGGACCGTCCTTCTGGCCGACCGCGACCTCGCCACGGCGGAGGCCGGCCGGCGGGCGGTGGAGCAGGATCTCGAGAGCCTGGCCGCGGCCGGTCACGGGGACGACGCCGGCGCGGCCGCGACGCTGGCCCGCATCGCGCCCGTCGCCGCCATCGCCGAGGCCGTCGCGGACGCGGACCTGGTCGTCGAGGCCGTCCCCGAGGTGATGACCGTCAAGCGGACGGTGTGGGAGGAGGTCAGCGCCACCGCCCGGGAGGACGCCCTGCTCGCCACGAACACGTCCTCATTCGACGTCGACGCGCTGGCCGCGGCGGTCACCGCACCCGCGCGCTTCCTCGGCACGCACTGGTACAACCCGCCATACCTCGTCCCGTGTGTGGAGGTGGTGCGCGGCAGCGCCACGGAGGTCGCGGCCGTCGAGCGGGTCGTGGCACTGCTGACCGCAGCCGGGAAGCTGCCCGTCCCCGCGGCGAACACGGCGGGGTTCGTCGGCAACCGCCTGCAGTTCGCCCTCGTCGCGGAGGCGTTCCGGTGCCTCGAGGACGGCGTGGCCACGGCCGCCGACATCGACCTGATCGTGACGACGTCGTTCGGGATGCGCCTCGCGGAGTACGGCCCGTTCCAGCTCGCCGACATGGGCGGCCTGGACACCTACCAGTCCATCCTGCGCTACCTGGCCGAGCACCTCGGGCCGCGCTTCACCCCGCCAGGCCGCCTCGAGGCGCTGGTGGCTCAGGGACGGCTCGGCACGAAGACGACGTCGGGCGTCTACGACTACACGGAGGACGAGGCAGCGCGGCTGCGGGCCGACCGGGACCGCCGGCTGGCGCGGCGACTGGCCGACTGGTCACCCCCTGCCCGGGGGGCTGCCGGGGGTGGTCCCCACATCGGCTGAGCCCGTGGCGTAGGGCACTGCTGCTGCTCCAGGTGAGTCCCACTCCTGCCGACAAGCGCAGCGACACCGCCCGCACTCGGCGGGCCGGCCGCCGTCGGAGGGACGTACAGCGATGAGAAAGGTTCGGTGGACGGTGGGGCGCAAGCTCGCCCTCCTGGCAGGGATCGGGCTGCTGGTCACGCTGGTGGTCAGCGCGGTGGCCCTGCAGGGCATGTCCGCGGTGCGCGACAAGGGCGCGGCGCAGGCCGACCTGCAGGCCGCCCAGGCGTTGCTGCTGCGCCTCGACACCCGGTCGAGCGAGCTGAAGGTCGACGGGTTCAAGGCCCTCGTCAGCCCCGCGCCGGGCGAGGGGCTCGACGAGCTCGCCGAGGACATCGCCGAGCCGCGGGCGCTCCTGGCCGAGCTCCAGGAGCTGCCGCTTCCCGGACCCCTCGCCGACCAGGTCGACGACGTGGCGGACGACTACCAGGGCTACATCGCGGCGATCAGTGCCTTCGTCGACGGCGCGGTGGCGGACCAGGCCGCCGCCCGGGCTCGCTCCGAGGACATCCAGGCGGCGAACGACCTCACCGACGCCTCGCTCGGCACCGCGATCGACGTCGTCGCCGAGCAGGTCGCCGCGCAGGGCGCGGCGCTCGACGCGACGGTCAACCGCGTGCGGACCCTCGCCCTGGGTGTCAGCGCCCTCGGCATGGGGGTCCTGCTCCTCCTCGCCGTTGCCATCAGCCGGAGCATCACCCGCCCACTGGCCGCCGTGCAGGCGGTCGCGACGGCGCTGGGCGACGGCGACCTCACCCGCCGCGCCGAGCTGACCGGCAGCGACGAGCTCGCCGACATGGCGGGTGCGCTCGACCGGGCCCAGGACACCCTGCGCGCGACGGTCCGGTCCCTGGCCGTCAACGCCGAGGCGCTGAGCACCGCCTCGCAGGGGATCAGCGCGGTCTCCGGCTCGATCGAGGCGTGCGCCGGTGAGACGTCGCAGCAGTCCGAGCTGGTGGGTGCTGCTGCCGAGCAGGTGTCCGCCAGCGTGCAGACCGTCGCGACCGGCGCGGAGGAGATGACGGCATCGATCCGCGAGATCGCGCACAACGCGAACGAGGCCGCACGGGTTGGTGCCGACGCGGTGACCGTCGCCCAGGCCACCAACGACACGGTCAGCCGCCTGGGTGAGAGCTCGCGGGCGATCGGCGACGTCGTCAAGGCCATCACCTCGATCGCGGAGCAGACGAACCTGCTGGCGCTGAACGCCACCATCGAGGCCGCCCGGGCCGGCGAGGCCGGCAAGGGCTTCGCCGTCGTCGCCAACGAGGTGAAGGACCTGGCCCAGGAGACCGCGAAGGCGACCGAGGACATCGGCCGCCGTGTCGAGGCCATCCAGGCGGACACGGCTGGTGCAGTCGAGGCGATCGGGCAGATCACCGGCGTCGTCCAGCGCATGACCGACTTCCAGACGACGATCGCCAGCGCGGTCGAGGAGCAGACGGCGACGACGAACGAGATGAGCCGCAACGTCGCGGAGGCCGCGGGCGGCACCGTGCAGATCGCGGGCAACATCAGCAGCGTCTCGAGTGCGGCCCAGACGACGGCCGCGCAGGTGGCCGATTCCCGGCGCTCCGCTGACCAGCTCGCCCACCTGTCGGAGGAGCTTCGCACGCTCGTGGCGGCCTTCCGCTACTGACAGCCCCTGTCGCCGTTCCGGCCCGGTCGCCCTGGAGGCGGCCGGGCCGACTGCGTGTCCGGCCCGTGACCCCGACACGTCCGGTTGACGCCTTCCCTCCCGGTCCGTAGCGTCCACCACGGTTGCAGTTGCACTTCCGCTCGTTCTCGAACGCCCGCGAAGTTCATCCGCGGGCGCTCCGTCTCTCCAGGTCCCCCTGGACGGCGCGCGCTCGTCGCGACCCGGGGCCACACCTGTGGTCCCGACCGACATGCGAGGAGGAGCCCCCATGGCTCAGGGCACCGTGAAGTGGTTCAACGCCGAGAAGGGCTTCGGCTTCATCGCACAGGAGGGCGGCGGGCCGGACGTCTTCGTGCACTACTCGGCGATCAATGCCTCCGGCTACCGCAGCCTGGACGAGAACCAGCGCGTGGAGTTCGACGTCACGCAGGGGCAGAAGGGTCCGCAGGCGGAGAACGTCCGCCCCCTCTGAGCTCAGCGTGGTCTGGGGCCACCCCCGGTCCCCCACTTGCGGGTGGCCCCAGATCGATCACCGGCGGGCGCGACCGACGACCGGCCAGCAGCGCCGTCCACGACTCGCCGAGCCCGCCGCCAGATGGGCGGCTACCGCCCGGACCGACCCGCAGGGCCGTGACGCCGCGGCCGCGCTTCTCGACCCGCAAGGTAACCGGTCACGAAGTGCTCACGGGCAGACTGTGCCGGTCAAGGTGCCTGCGGGACGGGTCACCCCTACGGCACGCCGCTCCCCAGCGGCCGCTCCCCCCCTGTCGCCAGAATGGGTGTCCCGCTGGGGGGCCGGCTGCAGACGACGGCGAACTCGGCGAGCGCGACGGGCTGCGCAGACTCCGGGAGGGTCATGGGGAGGCGCAGCGTGGTGTTCTGCCGGGCGGCGTCGTCCACGTGTGCAGGTGGCTGGTGAGCGCATCCCGGTCGTAGGCGTAGGTGAGGCACTGCCCGAGGTCACCGCGAGGTAGGGCCGGTCACTGCGGCCCCCGCCGGTGCTGGCCTGCACGCTGACCGGCTGCGCGGAGCTGTTAGTGAATTTGCACGGTGGCGGTGTGCCGCGCCGCACCGGCGACGGGCTCGGGGTGGTCGGGTGCTGGTGGGCTGGGTGTGGGTGCCATGGGACTCCCCTGCTCCCGCCGCGGTGGGGCGGGTGGGCCGTGTCCCCCGGCCCGGAGGGCGGCGGGCTTGCCCCGCCGCTGTATGGCCACCCGGAGGGGTCGCAGAGGCTCCGCGGGCAAGGGGATCCAGCGTAAGATGCTTGCCGCGGAGCGCTTGGCAAGCATCTTCGCGCCCTTGCCCGGGGAGGGGCGGCCCCGCACACTCCGGGGGGCACCTTGATCAGGCACAGTCGGCCCGGCAGGATGCGACGGTTCGCTGCTCCACCGGTCTCCACGACCGGCCAACGCCGGGGCCGAGCAGCACGTGGTCGATGTCCCCGCCGGCCAGCACGAAGTGACTGACGACGTGCCAGCCGGCGCGGCGCAGCGGGCGGAGTCGCTGGCGGTCCACTGCTCGGCGTGCCCGCCCAGCGCCAGCGAGGCGGTACCGATGGCCTGCACGACCCCCAAGCGCGGCGAACGCGCCGATTGTGCCGCCACCGAGCAGCAGGCCGCGCAGGAACGGCTCGGCGCTCCGCGCCGCGTGAGTCGGACCGCGAGCACGGCGTCGGTCACCCGCCGCTGACGTCCCGCAGATCCACGACATCGCCCTGGCCGGGGGTGCGGGTGCGCCGAGCGCCCGTGCGACGCGCCCCGGGCG
>JALYNB010000151.1 GCA_030773395.1 Actinomycetota bacterium | reverse complement strand
CGCTGGCGGTGGCCAACCCCGACACGTACGCCGCCGCGCTCGCCCACGCCGGTGAGGCCGCCGCCCTCCTCGACCCGGCCGGGCCCGGCGGGTTCGACTGGCTGGTGCAGGCCGTGGGGTGCCCGCTGCCCGCGGCGCTCGACGCGATCCCGGAGAGCGAGGAGACCGACCGCGACCTCGCCCTGCCGCACGAGGACTGACCCGGCAGGGACGGGTGGGCCGCGGGTCAGCCGGAGCGCGCCAGCAGGGGCGCGAGGGCGCCGAGGCAGGCCGCCGTCAAGAGTGCGGCGAGGGCGACGCCGCGGTGACCGGCGAGCCCCGGGTCGGGAATGCCGTCCCGGAGCAGGCGGATCGTGTCCGCGAGCAGGAAGCCGGCCGCGACCAGGGAGACGGACCCGGCGAGCAGGGCGAGGACAGCCGCAGCGCCGTCCCGCACCCGGAGGCTGTACGCCCGTGCCCCGGACCGCGCCAGCACGTGGCACCCGAGCGGCGCGTGCCAGGATCGCCGGCGTGAGCAGCGCCCGGCCGGAGCCGACGGTCGACGTCGGGCTCGGCGCAGCGGCAGCCGGCCTCGCCACCACCGATCTCGTCCTCGAGCTCGGCCGGCACCATCCGTCGACCCACGGCGCACTGCGGCTGCTGCTCGCCCTCGACGGCGAGCGCATCGTGCGCGCCGAGCCGGTCGTCGGCTACATGCACCGCGGCGCGGAGAAGCTGTTCGAGGTCCGCGACTACCGCCAGGGGGTCGTGCTGGCCAACCGGCACGACTGGCTGTCGGCGTTCTCCAACGAGCTGGGCCTGGTGATGGCCGTCGAGCGGCTGATGGGTCTCGAGGCCCCGCCGCGCGCCGTCTGGCTGCGCACGCTGCTCGCAGAGCTGAACCGCGTGCTCAACCACCTGCTGTTCCTCGGCGGCGCGGCCGGCGGGGCGGGACCGCCCGGGAAGCCGTCCCCCGCCGCGCGCGAGCGGGAGGTCCTGCAGGCGGTTATGGAGGAGGCCTCCGGCGGCCGCGTGCACTTCATGCTCAACCGCGTCGGGGGCGTGCGCGAGGACGTGCCGGCCGGTTGGATGGACCGGGCCCGGCGGGCGGTGGCCGACGTGCGGGACCGGTTCGGTGACGTCGAGGGCGCGCTCCTCGGTGACGAGGCGTTCCGGGCCCGCACGGTCGGGGTCGGCGTGCTGCCCCATGACCTGGTGGAGACGTTCGGGTTGTCAGGACCGGTCGCCCGGGCCAGCGGTTTCGACCTGGACCTGCGCCGTGACGACCCCTACCTGGCGTACGGCGACCTGGGCTTCGGCGCGCAGTTCCCGGTCGTGACCCGGGCGGAGGGCGACAGCTTCGCGCGGTTCGCCGTCCTCGCCGAGCAGGTCCGCGTGTCGCTGGACCTCGCCGACGCCTGCCTGGACGCCCTGCCCGGCGGTCCGGTGAACGTGCGGCTGCCGAAGAACCTCAAGGCGCCCGAGGGCCACACCTACTGCTGGACGGAGAACCCGCTCGGCATCAACGGCTACTACCTCGTCTCCCGCGGCGAGAAGACGCCGTACCGGCTCAAGCTGCGCACGGCGTCCTTCAACAACGTTGCGGTGCTGCCGCGGATGCTGCCCGGGGTGGGACTGGCCGACCTCGTGACCGTGCTCGGCTCGCTGTTCCTCGTCATGGGCGACGTCGACAAGTAGCGGCGACGAGAGTGGCGCCTGGGTCTCCCGCGCTGCCGGCCCCGTCCCCCGTCCGCCCCGGGCGGCCGCCCGCCGGCCCACCGGGAGGCGCGGGAGCACGCCTGGCGGGAGGGGACACCGAGCACGGCTGGCTCGTGATCCAGCTGCCTGCCGGCGAGGACGGCCAGCCCGCTCCCAGTTCACCGCGGGCCTCACCGGGCACGCCTTCCCTGAGATGGTCGTCTACGGGCTCGAGCCGGCGCTCGGCATGCACGTGCTCAACGAGGTCGCCGAGCGACGCCCTCCGCGACGCCTCATGAAGACGAGCACCGGCGTCAGGCGAATTACGAGCCGGGCGGGGCCGCGACGGTCTCGTCGAACGGCGAGATCCGAGTTCACCGTGTTCACGCCGGGACACCGGCCAGGGCCCTCAACACCGCCGGATGTGCGCTCCAACGAACGCCGCCACCAGCAGGGCCCACCCGGATGACCGCCGAGCCCAGCAGGACCCGCGTTATCGACCTCATGAGGTCACTTCGGCAGAGACGACCCTGCGGAGCGCGGAGCGAGCGCCCCGGCCACGGGCCTGCCCGCCCGCCCAGCGCTCACCGCCCGTGGCTACCGCGGCCCCGGCCGCGCGTCGCACGTGCTGGCGCCGGAGGACTGGCGCGGCACGACCAGTCAGGTCTGCAGCCTGTATCCGTGGATCTTCGGCGCGGGCAGCCCCCGGGCGAGTGTGCGCAAGCCCCCGGTGGGGGCGCAGATAGAGCGGATGAGCTCCGCCGGCCCGCTCGGGGAGTCTGGAGGGCGCAGCTGCATTTGGCCGGGGTGGGGTCAGGCGTTGTTCGTGTTCCCGAAACGCTCGGCGCAGCCTGAGTGGTTCGGGAGTGGCTGGATCACCGGGCGATCGGGGTGGTGTACACCTTGGGTTCAACCGGTCGTTGCAACACCTGCCTGGTGCAGCGACCTTAGCTGCTCGTCCAGGACCTCAGCGGGGGTCTTCCAGCCCAGCACCTTGCGGGGCCTGCTGTTGATCGCAGCCTGGACGGCGAAGAGGTCTTCGAAGGTCCAGCGGG
>JALYNB010000150.1 GCA_030773395.1 Actinomycetota bacterium | reverse complement strand
ATAACCGCTGAAAGCATCTAAGCGGGAAGCTCGCTTCGAGATGAGGTCTCCCACACGGTCAACGTGGTAAGGCCCCCGACGAGACCATCGGGTTGATAGGCCGGAAGTGGAAGCCCGGTAACGGGTGGAGCTGACCGGTACTAATAGGCCGAGGGCTTGACCACAATACATGATGTCACGCGTCCACTATGCGGTTCCCGGGAGACGGGCAAACCGCACCCCCCCCCGCACCCCCCTCGTTGTCGGGTGGGTGGTGGTGTGCGGGGGTGGGGGCTCGTGTGTTCCTGATGTTTGTCACGGCGGTTATGGCGAAGGGGAAACGCCCGGTCCCATTCCGAACCCGGAAGCTAAGCCCTTCAGCGCCGATGGTACTGCGTGGGAGACCGCGTGGGAGAGTAGGACACCGCCGGGCATCAACTGATAGTCGGGAGGGCCGCCGGCCCCACCCCGCCCCTGATGGGGGTGCGGGCGGGGCGGGCGGCCCTTCTGCGTTCCCGGAACCGAACCGCCCGCAGCCCGCCGGGTCCGCTGATGCCGCAGACCGCCCGTCAGGGGCACACTCGCGGGGACCGGTCCCCCGAGGAGGCACCCATGACCACCCCCGTCCGCACGTCCGGGCTCCACCACGTCACCGCTGTGGGCGGCGACCCCCAGCGGAACGCGGACTTCTATCGCGCCGTGCTCGGGCTGCGCCTCGTGAAGCAGACCGTCAACTTCGACGACCCCGAGACGTTCCACCTGTACTACGGCAACGAGCAGGGTCGGCCGGGAACCCTTCTCACCTTCTTCTCCTTCGCGTCCGCCCCCCCGGGTCGCCGGGGGACAGGACAGGCGGTCCGCACGGCCTTCTCCGTGCCCGAGGGTTCGCTCGGCTGGTGGGCCGACCACCTGGGCCGCACCGGTGCCGAGGTGGCCCCGCTCGAGCGGCGCGGAGACACCGACGTCCTCGTGCTGGCCGACCCCGACGGCCTGGAGATCGAGCTGGTCGACACCGGGACGACGGACGAGCGCCCGCCGTACGCCGCCAGTCCCGTGCCCGTCGAGCGCGCGGTCCGCGGGCTGGACTCCGTGACGCTCGCCGAGGCCGCCGTCGAGGGGACGGCCGAGCACCTCGTGGAGGACCTCGGGTTCCGGCTCGTCCAGGAGCGGGGGGACCGGTCGACGTTCGCGGTCGGGGATGGCGGCAGCGGAGCCCGGCTCGACGTCGTGCACGCGCCGCGCGCCGCGCGGGGTCTCGTCGCCGCGGGCACGGTGCACCACGTCGCCTGGCGGGCGCCCGACGAGCAGACCCAGCTGGAGTGGCGCCAGGCTCTTGTGGAGCGGGGCCGCGGCGTGACGCCGGTCATGGACCGGCAGTACTTCCGGTCGATCTACTTCCGCGAGCCCGGCGGCGTGCTCTTCGAGATCGCGACGGACGCGCCCGGCTTCGACTGGGACGAGCCCGTCGACGAGCTGGGCACGACGCTGAAGCTGCCGCCGTGGCTGGAGCGGGAGCGCGAGGAGATCGAGCGCGGGCTCCCCCCGCTGGACCTGGGGGGCGCCGAGAGCCGCGTCGTGGCGGGCAGGGCGTGACCCCGCCGCCTCGACGGCCGTACGTGCACGTGCCCGGGGAGCCCGGCGCCCCTACCCTGCTCCTGCTCCACGGCACCGGCGGGGACGAGCGCGACCTCCTCCCGCTCGGTCCGCTCCTCCTGCCCGGTGCCGCGGTGCTGTCACCTCGCGGGGAGGTGCTCGAGCACGGCAAGCCCCGGTTCTTCCGCAGGCTGGCGGAGGGTGTCTTCGACGAGGACGACGTCGTACGCCGATCCGCCGACCTCACCGGCTTCGTCGCCCAGGCCACCGCGCACCACGGACTCGACCCCGGGCAGGTCGTCGCGGCGGGTTCTCCAACGGGGCGAACGTGGCCGGTGCGGTGGCCCTGCTGCACCCGGGGACGCTGCGGGCCGCGGTGCTGCTCGCGGCCATGCCCGTGCTCGCCGAACGGCTCCCCGACCCGCTGCCCGACCTGGCCGGCCTGCCGGTGTTCGTGGCCGCAGGGGAGCGCGACCCCATCGCGCCACCAGCCGTCGCGCAGCGGCTGGCCGACACGCTCGTCGCTGCCGGCGCCCGTGTTCGGCTGCACCGGCACGGCGGCGGGCACGGCGTGGACGGCGGCGTGCTCACGGCGGTGCGCGGTTGGCTGGCGGGGACCTGACGGGGCCGGTCGACGAGCGACGCTGAGCACGACCGTGCCGGTGAGGCCTGGTGACTGAGGCCACGCCCGTCGGGGAGGATGCCCTGCGTGACCCGTTCGGTGCAGCGCACGCAGGTGGTCTGGGACGAGTCGGTCCTGGGCTACGACTTCGGCTGGGAGCACCCGATGCGCCCCGTCCGGCTGGAGCTGACGATGGCGTTGGCGCGGTCGCTCGGCGTGCTGGACGGGCCCGGCGTGAAGGTGGTCAAGCCCGAGGTCGCCGGCGAGGACGTGCTGGCGCTCGCCCACGACCCGGCGTACCTCGCCGCGATCCGGCGGGCGCCGGACGACGTGTTCGGCCGGCTCTCGCTGCGCCACGGCCTCGGGACGGACGACAACCCCATCTTCCCGGGGATGTACGACGCCGCGGCGCTCATCACCGGGGGCTCCCTCACCGCCGCGCGAGCGGTCTGGCAGGGCGAGGCCCTGCACGCGGTCAACATCGCAGGCGGGCTCCACCACGCCCTGCGCGACAAGGCGGCCGGCTTCTGCCTCATCAACGACCCGGCCGTCGCGATCGCCTGGCTGCTGCAGGCCGGGGCGCAGCGCGTGGCCTACGTCGACGTCGACGTCCACCACGGCGACGGCGTGCAGGCGGCGTTCTACGACGACCCGCGCGTCCTCACGATCAGCCTCCACGAGACCGGGATGGCCCTGTGGCCCGGCACCGGCTACGCGTTCGAGACGGGCCGTGGCGACGCCGAAGGCACGGCGGTGAACGTCGCGCTGCCGCCGGGCACCACGGACGGGCAGTGGCTCCGCGCCTTCAGCGCCGTGGTGCCACCGCTGCTCAAGGCCTTCGCCCCCGACGTGCTGGTGACGCAGCACGGGTGCGACAGCCACGCCTCGGACCCGCTCGCCGACCTGGACCTGACGGTGGACGGGCAGGCCGCGTCGTACGAGGCGCTGCACGCCCTCGCGCACGAGGTCAGCGGCGGGCGCTGGGTGGCGCTCGGTGGCGGGGGCTACCAGCACGTGGGCGTCGTGCCCCGCGCCTGGACCCGGCTCCTCGCGACGGCGACGCACACCGACCTGGCGCCCGATGTCGACATCCCGCAGTCCTGGCAGGTGCTGGCCCGCGAGCGGGTCCCGCGTGTCGTCCCACCGTCGACGCTCAGCGAGGGCGGGCTCGGGCGCTGGCTGCCCTGGGACGCCGGTGAGGGCGACCCGGACGACCCCGTCGACCTGGCGGCGATGGCGACCCGGCGGGCGGTCCTCCCGCTGCACGGCCTGGACCCCTTCACCGACCGATGAGCACGACGCTCGGCACCCTCGGCTCGGCGGCCACCGCCGCGGGCGCCCCAGAGCACTGGGAGGCCGACGCCGTCCTCGGCGACGGCGGGCTCGTGCACATCCGCCCGATCCGCCCCGACGACGCCGACCGGCTGCGCCGCTTCCACGCCGGTCTGTCCCCGCAGACCGTCTACAACCGGTTCTTCGTCGCCATGCCCACCCTGTCGGACCGCGACATCCACCGCTTCACGGTGGTCGACCACGTCGACCGGGTCGCGCTGGTCGCCCTGATCGGCGACGACATCGTCGGCGTGGTCCGCTACGACCGGGCGCGGCTGCCGGACGGTCGGCCCTCGGACGAGGCCGAGGTGGCCTTCGTCATCGCGGACGAGATGCAGGGGCGCGGCCTCGGCCCGCTGCTGCTGGAGCACCTCGCGGAGGCGGCGCGGGAGCGGGGCGTACGGCGGTTCGTGGCCGAGACCCTGCCCACCAACCGACGGATGATCGGGGTCTTCGCGACCGCCGGCTACGGCGTCAAGCGGCGCTTCGAGGACGGCGTGGTCATGGTCGGGTTCTCGCTCGCGCCGACGGACGAGTCGGTGGCCGTGACCCGTGCCCGAGAGCAGCGGGCCGAGGCGCGGTCCGTCGCGCGCCTGCTCCGGCCGGAGTCGGTGGCCGTGATCGGGGCCTCGGAGGAGCCGGGCTCGGTCGGCGCGGGGCTGGTGGCGGCGCTGGTCGAGGCGGGCTTCACGGGCACGCTCGCCGCCGTCAACCCCGGCACGCAGTCCGGGGCCCGGATCGCCGAGCTGTCGACGTACGCCTCGATCCGGGACGTCCCCTCCCGGGTCGACCTCGCCGTCGTCGCGGTGCCGGCCGCCGCGCTGCCGCAGGTGGTCCGGGAGTGCGCCGCGGCGGGCGTACGCGGCCTGGTGGTCGTGACCACGCTGGGCGAGCGCGGGGGGCAGGCCGAGCGCGAGCTGCTGGCGCTGGCCCGGGCGGGGGGCATGCGGGTGCTGGGCCCGGAGAGCCTCGGCGTCGTCAACACCGACCCCGGGGTGCGGCTCGACGCGAGCCTGTCGTCGGTGCGCTCCCTGCCCGGGCGGGTCGGGTTCGCGAGCCATGCCGGTCCGCTGGCGCTGCCCGTGCTCGAGGCGGCCGCCGCGCGAGGGCTCGGGCTGTCGTCCGCGGTGTCGATGGGCGCGCGGGTGGACGTCTCCGGCAACGACCTGCTGCAGTTCTGGGGAGACGACGAGCGCACCGAGGTGATCGCGCTCCATCTGGAGTCGTTCGGCAACCCCCGCAAGTTCGGCCGGCTCGCCCGTCGCGTGGGCCGCACGACGCCCGTCGTCGTGCTCGCCAGCGGCCGGGCGCGCGGGGCGACGAGCGCGGCGCTGTTCCGGCAGGCCGGGGTCGTCACGGTCGACACGTTCCAGCAGCTGTACGACGTGATGGCGCTGCTCGCCTGCCAGCCGCTGCCCGTGGGCCGCTGCGTGGCGGTGGTCGGGACGTCGGTGTCGCTGAACTCCCTCGGCGCCGACGCGCTCACCGGCCTCGGGCTCGACGTGTCCCGCCGCGACGACCTGCCCTTCGACGCTCCACCGGGGGTCCTGCGCGAGGCCGTGGTCGCGGCCGCGCGCGACGCCCACGCCGTGCTGGCGCTCGTCGTGCCCCCGTACGGCTCCGACGGCACGGAGCTCGCGGCCGTGCTCCCGGCGGCCGCCTCCGAGGCCGGGGGAGAGGTGCCGGTGCTCGCGGTCTGGCTCGGGGTGCAGGGCCTGCCGGAGCCGCTGCGCGCCACCACCAGCCCTGACGACGACCACCAGGACGGTGTGCCCGCCCGCGGGTCCGTCCCCTCGTTCACCTCGCCCGACGCCGCGGCGATCGCCCTTCTCAAGGCGGCCCAGCACGCGGAGTGGCGTCGCGCGCCGCAGGGCGAGACCCGGGAGCTGCCCGACGTGCAGCCCGTGCGGGCCCGGCACACGGTCGAGGTGCTCCAGGCGGGCCGGGTCGAGGAGGCCCCCCTCGGCCCGGGGCCGGCGCGGGAGCTGCTGGCGTCGTACGGGATCGGCCTCACCCCGTCCTCGGTCGTGACGGACGTCGAGAGGGCCGTCCGCCGGGCGCGGGTCCTCCGCTACCCCGTCGCCCTCAAGGTCGCCGCCGGCCCGCTGCGGCACCGCGTGGAGGGCGGCGGTGTGCGGCTCGACCTCGTCGACGAGGGCGCGCTGCGCAGGGCGTGGGCGCACATGCAGGAGCGGCTCGGCGAGGGGATGCTGCCCTGCATCGTGCAGCCGATGGTGCCGCCCGGTGTGCCGGTCATCGTCCAGCTCGTCGCCGACCCGGTGTTCGGGCCGGTGCTCACCACGCAGATCGGCGGGACGGTCCGCGACGTCGCCCCAGAGCGGGCCGCCCGGATCGTGCCACTGACCGACACCGACGCCGCCGACCTCGTCACCTCCATGCCCGGCGCTCACCTGCTCACCGGCAGCCGCGGGGGGCCCGTCCTGGACACGGCGGGGCTGGAGGACCTCCTGCTCCGCCTGTCCCGGCTGTCGGAGGACGTGCCGGAGCTCGTCAGCCTGGCGCTCGATCCGGTCGTCGTCAGCGAGCACGCCACCCACGTGCTGGCCGTCGAGGGCACCCTCGGCGCGGCGTCGCCCGACCCGGACACCGGCCCGCGCCGGCTCCGGCCGCTCGACC
>JALYNB010000149.1 GCA_030773395.1 Actinomycetota bacterium | reverse complement strand
GGGGAGCCCGCGCTGGAGCCCTGCCTCGCCGGCCTGCGGGCCCGGCAGGTGCTGCGCTTCCCGTACCGGGCCGCGTCGGCGTCCGCGTCGTCCACGGCGGTCACGGACCGCGAGGTCGAGCCGTGGGGCGTCGTCTCCTGGCGGGGGCGGTGGTATCTGGTGGGCCACGACCGGTCCCGCGACGACGTCCGCGCGTTCCGGCTGTCGCGGATCACCGGGCCCGTCCGGGCGGTGGGGCCGAGGGGCGCGGTGCCGCCCCCGCCCGAGGGCGTCGACCTCGTGGGCAAGGTCGCCGCACTGGTGGGGGAGCCCGCCGCCCTGACGGCCCGGCTGCGGGTCCGTGCCGGCCGCGCGGGGGAGCTCCGGCGGGAGGCCGTCCACCCGCCCGCGCCGAGCGGCACGCCCGGCTGGGACGAGCTGGAGGTCACCGCGCAGGACGCGGAGCGGCTGGCCGACCGCGTCGCCGGCTTCGGCGCCGACGTCGTGGTGCTCGACCCTCCGGAGGCGCGGGACGCCGTCGTCCGGCGGCTCCGCGGTGTCCTGCCCGCCGAGGCGCCCGAGGGGGCGGCGCCGTGAGCGCGACCGGCACGGGCGGCTCCGACCGCCTCCCGCGCCTGCTCGCCCTCGTGCCGTGGCTGCTCGCCCACCCCGGCACGCCCGTGGGCGAGGTCGCCCGCGTCTTCGACGTCAGCGAGAAGCAGGTGCGCTCCGACCTGGGGCTGCTGTGGATGTGCGGGCTGCCCGGCCACACCCCCGGTGACCTCATCGACGTCGAGTACGCCGGTGACCGGGTCACTCTGTCCAACGCCGACACGATCGCCCGCCCGCTGCGGCTGACCAGCGACGAGGCGCTGGCGCTGGTCGTGGCGCTCCGGGCGCTGGCCGAGGTGCCCGGCCTGCACGACGCCGCCGAGGGGCCGTCCCCGCTGGAGCGGGTGCTGGCCAAGCTGGAGACCGCGGCCGGCGCGGCGGTGGAGCCCGCGTCCCGGGTCGAGGTGCGGGTGGAGACCGAGGAGCGGCACCTCCCGCTGGTGCGCCGCGCCGTGCAGGAGCGCCGGCGGCTGCACCTGACCTACCTCGTCGCCGCGCGGGACGAGACGACCGAGCGCGACGTCGACCCCATGCGCCTGCTCCTCGTCGAGGGGCGGTGGTACCTGGAGGCCTGGTGCCGCCGCGTCGACGGCGTCCGGCTGTTCCGCCTCGACCGGATCATGGACGCCGTGCTGCTCGACGAGCCGGCGTCCCCACCCGAGCAGGCCCGCCCCCGGGACCTGTCGGCCGGGCTCTACGAGCCCGCCCCCACCGACGCGCGCGTGGTGCTGCGCCTCGGACCGGGGGCCCGCTGGGTGGCCGACTACTACCCGGCCGAGTCCGTTGCCGAGGAGGGGCAGTCGCTGCTGGTCGCCCTCCGCACGCCCGACACGGCCTGGGTGCGGCGGCTCGTCCTGCGCCTGGGCGGTGCCGCCCGGGTGCTGGAGCCGGCGGCGCTCGCCGCCGAGGTCGCGTCGGCCGCCCGGACCGCACTGTCGGCGTACGACGACAGCGGCGGCCCGCGCGAGGGCTAGCACGGCGTCACCCGGAAACGCCAGCCCCGGATGTCCGACTCACCCGTTCTGGGGAGTCAGGGCACGCGGTCCGCCGCCGAACCTCCTGCTAGTCGCCCGGCAGGAGGCCGGGTGGGACGAGCGAGGAGACCGCTGTGACCACCATCAAGGCATCCTGCCCCTCCTGCGGTGAGGTCGAGCTGACCTCCCCGGACGTCCGTCTCATGGTGTGCAACCGCCCGTCCCTGTCGTACTACGCCTTCGACTGCCCGACGTGCCGGGACGAGGTCCGCAAGCCGGCGGACGAGCACATCGTGTCGCTGCTGATCTCCGGCGGCGTGCCCCCCACGGTGTTCGAGGTGCCGGAGGAGGCGGTCGAGCCCAAGGAGGGCCCTGCGCTCGGGTACGACGACCTGCTCGACTTCGTGCTCTCGCTCGAGCTGAGCGACCACCTCGCCCCGTTGGCGGCGTCCGCGCTGCGCAGCTGAGGGGCTCCCGGGGCCCGCGCCCCGCCCGCCGGCGACGGCGCTCGGCCGATCGACCATCGGGCCGGGGTCCGACGGCTACTGTGGCCGTGTGCTGCTGGTCGGCGGGTTGCTGCTCGTCTCCCTCGTGGGGCTCGTCGTGCTCGGGCTGCTCTGCCTCGGGCTGTGGCGGCGGCTGGTCGCCCTGCTCGCCGAGGTCGCGACGGTGGGCGAGCGCCTGGCGGCGGTCACCGACGGGCGGCGCGACGGCGACCTCGAGCGCGACCTCGCGACCCTGCGGGAGAGGTATCCCGGCCTCGACCTCGAGGTCCGCCGTCCGGCAGGCCCCTGACAGCGGCCCGTCACGGACCGGACTGCCACCCGGCGCGGGAGAACCGGGCGCGGGACCCGTCCCGGCCCTAGACTGCGACGCAGTCGAGGGAAGGCCGGGTCATGGGTCGTTTCGGTGGCATGGAGCTGCTGCTCATCCTGCTCGTGGTGCTGCTGCTGTTCGGGGCGAAGCGGCTGCCCGACCTGTCGCGGTCGCTCGGCCGGTCGCTGCGGATCCTGAAGTCCGAGACAAGGGCGCTTCACGCGGACGACGACGACGAGCCGCGGCGCCCCGACGGTGCGGGCGAATCGGGCCGGGGGCAGCTCGCGGACGGTGCCCCCGGTGCCGGCCCGGGTGACCGCAGCGTCGCCGGCGACACCGGCACGACCCCCGTGAGGGCCGCCGAGACGCGAGACGTGCGCTGACGCTCGCGTCCGGCGCGGCCCCCGCCTCGGCGAGCCCCCTCCCGTGACCACAGACATCCGCCGCGGCTCGTCCCGGCTCCACCTGCCCCGCCGGCAGCGCAAGCAGCGCCTGTCCGACGGGCGCATGCCGCTCGTGGAGCACCTGCGCGAGCTGCGCCACCGCCTGATCGTCATAGCCGCGGTGCTCGTGGTCGGCATGGTCGTGGCCTACGCGCTCTACCCGTCCGTCCTCGCCGAGCTGTTCTTCGGCCCCTACTGCCTGGCCGACATCCCGCGGCCCGGTGCCGACGACACCTGCCAGCTGATCAGCCTGGGGGTCGCCGACCAGTTCGTCACCCGGCTGCGGATCTCGTTGATCGCGGCGATCCTCGCGGCGGCGCCCGTGTGGCTCTACCAGGCCGGGGCGTTCATCTCCCCGGGGCTGCACCGCCACGAGCGGCGCTGGGCAATGGCGTTCGGCGCGGCGGGGCTGCTGCTCTTCGGGGTCGGGGTCGTCTTCGCCTACCTCAGCCTGCCCCGGGGGCTCGAGTTCCTGCTGACGCAGGGGCAGTCGACGGACGCCGGCAGCGGCCAGATCGTCCCGTTCCTCGACGCGAGGAAGTATGTCGACTTCTTGACACTGACGCTGACCGCCTTCGGCGTGGCGTTCCTGTTCCCGCTGTTCGTGGTCTTCGGCCACCTGGTCGGCGTGCTGCCGCTGGAGCGCCTCGTGGCGTGGCGGCGCGGGGTGATCTTCGGGATCTTCGTCAGCGCGGCGGTCATCACGCCGACCCAGGACCCGGTGACGTTCCTGTTCATGGCCGTGCCGCTGATCGTGCTGTACGAGGGGTGCATCCTCCTCGCCCGCGTCCGGGAGCGGCTCCGCCGGCGCCGCGCCGCGAGCCGCGGCGAGGACTACGACGCGCTCGACGACGACGAGGCCAGCCCGCTGGTCGACGAGCCGGGGCCGGCCGGTCGCCCGACCTCCCGCTGAGCCGTCCTGTGCCCGTGGAGCCCGCGCGGCGGGGCGCCCCCGCGGAGCGCGGCCCCGTACTGTGAGGTCATGAGCAGCACCGCCGTGCCCCGGGGCGGTCGCCCCTCGTCGTCCGGTCGCGGTCGCTCCCCGCTGGACCCGCCGGAGCCCTCGCCCGCGGAGCGGTACGCGGCCTCGCGCCGCCGCCCGGTCGGCAGCCCGCTGAGCGAGTTCGTCGAGGGCTACGAGTTCGGCCTCGACCCCTTCCAGATCGAGGCCTGCGAGGCCCTGTCCGAAGGGCGCGGGGTCCTCGTCGCCGCGCCGACCGGGGCCGGCAAGACCATCGTCGGCGAGTTCGCGGTGCACCTGGCCTTGCGCACGGGCCGCAAGTGCTTCTACACGACGCCGATCAAGGCCCTGTCGAACCAGAAGCACGCCGACCTCGCCGCCCGGTACGGCGCCGACCGCGTCGGGCTGCTCACGGGCGACCGCGCCGTCAACGGCGACGCCGACGTCGTGGTCATGACCACCGAGGTGCTGCGCAACATGCTCTACGGGGGCTCGCCCGCGCTGCGCGGCCTCGCCTACGTGGTGATGGACGAGGTGCACTACCTCTCTGACCGCTCCCGCGGCGCGGTGTGGGAAGAGGTGATCATCCACCTCCCGGACGACGTACGCCTCGTCTCGCTGTCGGCGACCGTGTCGAACACCGAGGAGTTCGCCGACTGGCTCGTCGCCGTCCGCGGCGACACGCACGTCGTGGTGGAGGAGCGGCGGCCCGTCCCGCTGTGGCAGCACGTGCTGCTCGGGGAGACGCTCTACGACCTGTTCGACGAGCGCGGCGAGGTGCAGCCCGAGTTGCTGCGGCGGGCCCGCGAGGCCGCGCGCGGCGTCCGGGAGGCCGACCGCAGGTCCGGCCCCGGCC
>JALYNB010000148.1 GCA_030773395.1 Actinomycetota bacterium | reverse complement strand
CAGCCCGCCGACCCCCACGCCCGCGACCAGTCCGGTGATCGGGCCGAGCCCTTGCAAACGGTTCTGTCGCGTCTGCTCGTCCCCGGGGATGGAGACGTGCGCCTTCTCGGCGAGCTTCTCGACGGTCAACTCGGGCGTGGAGCTGGCCGCGCGGCCGCGGACGACCATGTCCAGGTAGGCGACCGCGTTCAGCGCGGTCGTGCCGGCGGCCCCCGCTGCTGCCCCTCGCAGCAGCCAGCCGACCGGAGTGATGCCGCGCTTGCCCTTGCCGAACGTACCGATCGAGGTCCTCTTCGCCATGTGGAGCCGCTACCCCGGGGCCTGGGCCGCACACCTGGTCAGGCAACCGGCCGGCGCAGGTACTCCGACAGCAGGCGGGCGCAGCGTTCCACCGTCCGGGTGTGCTGCAGCTCGTACCCGTGGGTGCTGAGGGTCGGGAGTGACAGCAGGGCCGCCCGGGCGGCTTGGCCGCTGCTCTTCGACTGCGAGGCGTCCGAGTCGTAGGACTCCCAGACCGCCGCCCGCGGGTCCAGGCCGAGCTCACGGCCCACAGCGAGAAGACGGTCGGCGATGCCCTTGTCGTACACCACTGCGTCGTCGGCGTAGGCGATGACCGGTCCGGAGTCGGCCGGCACGTCGTACTCGGCCTCCGCGGGCCCGACGTCGAGCGCGAGCGTCACGTCTCCGGGGAGCGTACGGCTGGCGTACGCCGCCCCGATGCCGCCCATCTCCTCGCCCGTGGTGCACACGAAATAGACGTCGGCCGGTGGACGGCGGCCTTCTTCGCCGAGCAGGCGGGCCGCCCCGATCACCGATGTCAGAGCGGCACGGTCGTCGAGGAAGTAGGACCCGACGAAGTCACCGAACTCGACCAGCGTGCGCCGGCTCCGGTGCACGCACACACGGGTGCCGGCGTGCACGCCCGCCTCCTCCAGCTCCTTTCCGGACCGTCCGGTGAAGACCCGGACGTCGCTCCACTGCATGGCCCGGTCGCCGCCGTCGGGCTTGGTCTGCCACACCTGGGCCGTCTCGGGCGTCGTGTGCTCGGAGCCCAGCAGCAACACCGCGGTCAGCGACTCGGCGTCCCCGAGCACGGACAGCGGTCCGAGGCCGAAGTTCGCCGGATACATCGTCCCGAGCTGGGAGAGCTGGAGCATGCCCTCGGGCAGCACCCGCTTCACGATCATCGACAGCTCGTCCATGTGGGCCATCACCCGGGCGACAGGTGCGGCTGCGTCCCCGGACCCACGCACCAGGCCGACCAGATTGCCCGACGCGTCGACGTACAGCTCGTCCACGAGTGGAGCGAGCTCCCGGCGGCAGATCTCCCGCACCTGCTCCTCCTGGCCGCCGGGGCCGTAGGCGTACAGCAGCTCCTGGAGCAGGTCGCGGTCTGCGGGATTCACAGGTCTCCTCCGTGGCGGACTGGATCCGCGCTGCCCTACCCGCGTCCACGGTCCGGCTACTCGCTCGGACCCGCTTGGGGTGACGCTGCGCGAGTGTCTCCGTGGGCGCCGCTTCCGCAGGGCTCCGCCGTGGGTCTGCCTGAGCGGGAGACGCGCGGGCCCGAGCCCGGCCGCCCCGTGTCGGGGTTCATGGCGCCGCTCTCCGTCGTCGACGGCGGAGGAGCAGCCCACCGGCGAGCAGCAGCACGACCGCGCCGGTGGCCACGAGCGCGGCGACGAGGGTGCTGGATCCGCTCCCGCCGGTGCCGCCTGCGCCGGGCAGGGGATCGGTGGGCGCGGCCGAGGGCACGGCCAGGGCGGCGAGTTCCGCTTCGAGGGCGGGGGTCAGTGGCGCGGTGCCGCCGCAGAGGAACGCCGCGTACTGGTCCTCGGCCAGGCTGGTGAACGACTCGCCCCCCAGATCCGCCGAGCGGGTCGCGAAGACGGCGAACGGGCCCCGGCCGGCCAGTTGCAGCCCGCACGAGGCGCCGGAGTTCGGGGAGACCACGCCCTGCTCCTGGCGCGCGGTGCCCTTGAAGACGGCGTCGACGGCGAACACGTGCAGTGCGGGGTCGCCGCTGCCGGTGAGCGGCCCCTCAGGGTCCTGCCGGGACACCAGCCGGGCGGTGAAGACAGCGTCCGCCCGGTCGAAGAACTCCCGCGTCGTCCCGCCCACGCAACTGCACGCCGAGGCAGTGGGCGCCAGTTCCAGGCCGGCGAGCCCCAACAGGCCGGTGAGCAGCAGGACCGCGACCGTCCGGCTCATGGGCGCAGCATCCTCCGGACCTGACCGGCCGGCCAGTGTCCCGCTGTGGGCGGGGACGGCCGGCGTCCACCCTGGCGGTGTGGACGACGTGGACGACCGGCTGGAGCGGACGATCGCCGTCCTGCTGGACCGGCGGCGGCCCGAAGCGCGTCGATCTGCCCCTCCGAGGCGGCGCGTGCCGTCGATCCCGGGAGCTGGCGGGAGCTGATGCCGGCTGCCCGCGCCGCCGCCGGCCGGCTCGCCGCCGCGGGCGAGGCGGAGGTGACCCAGGGCGGCGACGTCGTGGCCGTCGCGACCGTCCGCGGGCCGGTGCGGGTCCGCCGGCCGCGCTGAGCGGTCAGTCGGCCGGGGCCTCGCCGGCCGCGCGCTCGAGCAGCGGAGCGAGCCGGTGGTCGACGAACCGCCGCATGGCCAGCGCGGTGTCGATCCGCTGGACGCCCGGGATGGCCAGCACCTGCTCGGTGAGGCGCCAGAGGTCGTCGGCGTCCCGGGCCGCCACCTGCACGAGCAGGTCGGCGACTCCGGACAGGCCGGTCACCTCGAGCACCTCCGGGATGTGCGCGAGGCCGTCGCTCACCTCCGCGAGGCTGCGCTGCGTCACCTGCACGGTCACGTAGGCGCCCAGGCGGTAGCCCAGCGACTCCGGGCGCACCCGCCGATCGAGCGGCGCCAGCGCGCCGCTGGTCTCCAGTCGGGTCAGGCGGGCCTGCACGGTGTTGCGGGCCAGCCCCAGCCGCTGCGACAGCGCCATGACGCTGGCCCGCGGGTCCTCGGCAAGGGCCAGCAGCAGCCGGGCGTCGGTGGCGTCCACATCGGGCACGCTGGGCAGTCTGACACCC
>JALYNB010000147.1 GCA_030773395.1 Actinomycetota bacterium | reverse complement strand
CCGTGGACGTCGTCGGCTTCAGCGCCGGTGGCGTGACCGCTCGCCTGTTCACGGCGGACGGCGGCGCGCCGGTGGTGCGCCGGGTGGTCACACTCGGCTCACCCCACCACGGTACCCGCGTCGCGGGCCTTGCCGCCGCCCTCGCCCCGGGCGCGTGCGTCGAGGCCTGCCGGCAGCTCGTGCCCGGCAGCCCGGCCCTCGCGGAGCTCAACGCCGACGACGAGACGCCGGACGGGCCGGTCTGGGTCAGCGTGTGGACTCGCCAGGACGAGGTCGTGACGCCACCCGAGTCCGCGCGGCTGGACGGCGCCCTCGAGGTGCCGCTGCAGGACGTCTGCCCGGACGCCGTGGTCGCGCACGGCGCGCTGCCCCGCGACCCGCTCACGATCGGGATCGTGCTGACCGCGCTGGGCCTCGAGGAGCCGGTGCAGCCGACCGCGGCCGACTGCGCGACCCTGCGGGCCCGCGGCAGGGCGTGACCCCGGTGCACCGTGGGCCAGTGGTCGGTGGGTCCGGTGGTCGGTGGGTCCGGTGGTCGGCAGGTCCCGCGGTCGGTGAGCCGGTGCGGCGTCAGCCGGTACGGCGGTACGCGGCGTAGAGCGCGCACCCGTCGTGCCGGCGTCGGGTCAGCTCGTGACATCCTTCGTCGTGAAATTGGCCCAGGCCGCCCCGAGCAGGACGGCGACGTACACGCCCTGCAGGGCGATCCCGCGCTGCAGGTCGCGGGTCGCGATCGGGTCGCGGAACAGGTCGACGAACGCGAGCCAGTAGCGGGTCGGCAGGTACGGGCTGAACGCCGCGGACGCGTCCAGCGTGAGGAACACGCTGCTCGCGATCAGGAAGGCGACGGCCCCGAGCGCGGCCGCGAGCGGGCTGTCCGTGACGGTGGACAGGAACACCGCGACGGCGGCGACACCGAGCATGCACCAGCCGACGTAGAGCACGGCGAACACGGTGCGCAGGGTGGCGTCCGTGGTCGTGAGAGTCGTGCCCGCGGTCGTCGCGACCGGCCCGACGCCGAACAGCTGCACGCCGACGACGTACGCGCTCGTGCTCACGGCCACCACCGCCAGCAGGACGAACGCCGCGACGCTGACGAGCTTCGCGACGAGCAGCCGAGTGCGCCCGACCGGCCGGATCAGCAGGTAGCGCAGGGTCCCTGCGCTCGCCTCCCCCGCGACGGTGTCCCCGGCGACCACCGCCACCGCCACGGGCAGGAAGAGCGGCAGCACGAGGGCCAGCGCCGCCGCCGGGAACAGTGCCCCGTTCGTCAGCACGGCCGAGAGGAACGGCGGCCCTTCCCCCGGGCGCGGGCCGATGTCGGTGACCGCGAGCAGGACAGCGACGGCCGTGGGCAGGGCGCAGAGCAGCCCGACCGTGACCCACGTGCGGGGCCGCAGCAGGAGCTTGCGCAGCTCGACGCCGATCACCGGGCGGTCCCACCGACGGCCGCGGGCCGGTCGTCGCCGTCCCGGTCGCTCCCGTTCCGGTCATCCCGGTGGCCCTCGCCCGGGGTGTCGTCGCCGCGCAGCTCGCGCCACGGGCCCTTGTCCAGTCGGTCGCTGCCGGCACCCGTGACGTCGAGGACGACGTCCTCGAGCGTGCGCCGCTCGCGCGCCAGGAGGTCCAGCCGCACCCCGGCGGGGACGAGCTCGCGGGCGAGGTCGGCCGGCTCGCTGTCGCGGACGAGGAGGCGCGTCCCCTGTCGGTGGAGGACCCGGTCGCCGAGGAGCGACGCGGCGAGCGCCGCGTCGGGGCTCTCGAGCTGCACGTGACCCGTCGGTCCGCGGAGCGCGTCGAGGTCGTCCTGGAGCACGAGTCGGCCCCGGTCGACCACGCCGACGCGCGTGCACAGCTGCTCGACCTCGCTGAGCAGGTGACTAGACAGGAACACGGTGGTGCCCTCCTCGTTGAGCGCCCGGAGCAGGTCGCGCATCTCGCGGATCCCCTGTGGGTCGAGGCCGTTCGTGGGCTCGTCGAGCACGAGCAGCCGGGGGTGGCGCAGCAGCGCCCCCGCGAGCCCGAGCCGCTGGCGCATCCCCAGCGAGTACGCCTTCACCGGGCGGCGGTCGACGGCGGCGAGCCCCACCCGCTCGAGCGCCTCCTCGACCCGCCGGCGGCGGGTCCACAGCGAGCCGCCGCGTCCGGCGCCGTCGAACAGGCGGAGATTGCTGCGGCCGGACAGGTGGCCGTAGAACGCGGGGCCCTCGACGAGCGCGCCGACGTGCGGCAGGGCCTTGCGTGCGCGTGCGGGGATCGGCTCGCCGAGCACCTCGACCTCGCCCGCGGTCGCGTGCACGAGCCCGAGGAGCATGCGGACAGTGGTGGTCTTACCGGATCCGTTCGGCCCGAGGAAGCCGTATCGGTCACCCGCGCGGACGTCGAGGTCGACGCCGTCCACCGCGAGGACGCTGCCGAACCGCTTCGTGAGGGCGCGCGTGACGATCGCGGCGGTCACCGGGGGGCGTCCGGGCGCAGCGTAGGCGGGTCGAGGACGAGCTCGAGCGCGGCCTGCTCGAGGACGGCGGGCACGACCGGGCCCGCGAGCAGGTAGGCCCGGCCGGCACCCCGCACGACGAGGGCGGACAGCAGCGGCGTCTCCAAGGCGAGGGCCTGCTGGCCCCGGAGGTCGACCTCACGGACGAGGCTCGCTCCGTCCAGAGAGCGGAAGGTCTCGCGGCCGATGTCGCGCGGCAGGGGCAGCACCGCGAACGTCGTCAGGTGCTCGCCATAGGTGCCGGCGCCGCCGCTGCCACCGACGCCGCTCGCCGACTCCCGTCGCGGCAGGTCCGACAGCCGGGCGGGCAGCGCGAACGGCGCGAGCCGGTTGACCAGGGCCGCGACGTCCGGCGCGTCGGACGTCGTGGGGGCCACGAACGGGGGCAGGTCGAAATCCGTGACCTCCTCCGGCGGCGCACCGACCGCCAGGTCGAGCCACTGGCTCTCGGCGGTGGCCTCCGTCTCGCCCTGCGCCGTGACCTCCACCCGGAGCGGGAGGCCGGTCTCGCTGTCGACCCAGAGGTCGATCCGCTCCACGAGCGAGCGGGTGTCGGCCGGGGTCACCCGCAGGCCCAGGCCCGTGCGGCCGGCGACCGTCCGCCCGGGAGTCCTGGTGACCGCGCCCCCCGCGCCCGCGGCGGCGAGCCGACGGCCGAGCTCGGCGGGGCCGAGGTCCGCGGGTCGCGGCAGGCGGACGGCGGGGTCGCCGAGGACCCGGACGACCGTGCCCTCCTCGGAGTCCCAGGTCCAGGTGCCGGCCGCGTCCCGGTACGTCGACACGTCCGCTGCGGGTCGCTGCTCGTCGACACGCCACTCCTCGGGCCCCGCGTACCAGACGCGGGTGCGGGTCGTGCCGCCGAGCAGGGCGACGAGATCGCCGAGGCGTCGTACGTCGGGCAGGTCGAGCTCGCCGCGGGACTCCGCGGTGCCGTTGTGGGCGACGTCCGCGGACGCCGCGACCCGGGCGAGGAGGTCCTCGGCACCGATGTCGGGCTGGTCGGGGACAGGCAGCGCCTGGAGCGCGGGCGGCAGCACGAGGAGCCCGGCCACGGCGACGAGCACGACGCCCCAACGCCACCGGCTCGCTGCCATCACCGCGAGGGAAGGTCTCACCGTTGGAGGCTACGAGGCGGTACCGGACCTCTTCCTGTCAGGTGTCCGGTCGCGCCGCAGCGCGTCCGCGGGCTGCGGGCGGTTCGGTTCCGGGAACGCGGGAGGGCCGCCCGCCCCGCCCGCACCCCCATCAGGGGCGGGGTGGGGCCGGCGGCCCTCCCGACTATCAGTTGATGCCCGGCGGTCGGAATGGGACCGGGCGTTTCCCCTTCGCCATAACCGCCGTGACAAACATCAGGAACACACGAGCCCCCACCCCCCTCGCACCACCACCCACCCGACAACGAGGGGGGTGCGGGGGGTGCGGGTTGCCCGTCTCCCGGGAACCGCATAGTGGACGCGTGACATCATGTATTGTGGTCAAGCCCTCGGCCTATTAGTACCGGTCAGCTCATCACCCGTTACCGGGCTTCCACTTCCGGCCTATCAACCCGATGGTCTCGTCGGGGGCCTTACCACGTTGACCGTGTGGGAGACCTCAT
>JALYNB010000146.1 GCA_030773395.1 Actinomycetota bacterium | reverse complement strand
CTCCTGCACGTCGCCGCACGCCTCGCCGACGGACCGGCCGGCGGCCCCCTCACCGACGCCGCCGACGCGTACGACCGCGCCGCCCGCACCCTCTACCGGCACCACCCGGCCCCGACCTTCGCCGGCTACCGGCTCCGCCATGCCACCACGGTGCTCCTCGACACCGTCCTCACCGCCAGGGTCCGCCACTCCAACCCCCAGCTCGCCGCACTCCTCACCCAACTCGCCCACCTCGCCCGCACGCTGAGCGAGCTCCGCGAGACCCAGCAGCGCCTCCACCAGGCCAAGAGCGCGCGACTCGCGGCCGAAGCTATGCGCGCCTATGGCACTCGGCTGCGTCCGCGGGATCCGGGCGTGGACGCAGCCACGCATGCCCGGCTTGCGGCCAGGACCGTGACCGCCCGGGCCGACGTCGCCACCTGGTGGTCGACGCCCCCCACGCCAACCACGGACCCGGGGCGACGACCGGCCGCACTCCCACAGTCCCTACACCGCCCCGGTCCGAGCCTTCGGGGCCCGTGACCGCACGGGAAGTGACCGGTCACACCAGGCCCGCCCGCGGCACCTCCCCTTGGTGACCCCTACAGCCCTCGCCGCGACATCCCCGCCGCGGCACCCGAGCGAGGAGACGCCATGAGTCCCGACGAGCTGCTGACCTGCCAGGAGGCGGCGGAGTACCTTCACGTCCCGGAGCGCTTCATGCGGCGACTGATCGCCGAGCGGCGCATCACCTTTCACAAGTGCGGCCGCTACGTGCGGTTCAAGCGCAGCGACCTCGACGCCTTCGTCACCAAGGGACGAGTGGAGGCGAGCTGACGTGGTCCGTCGGGCCTTCGGCACGGTGCGCAAGCTGCCCTCCGGGCGGTGGCAAGCCCGCTACCTCGGCCCGGACGGGCACCGGCACGCCTCCGCGACGACGTTCGCCACCAAGGGCGACGCCAGCCGGTGGCTCGCGAAGGTCGAGACCGAGATCAGCCGCGGCCACTGGAGCAACCCGGCAAGCTCCACCACGACGCTCCGGGCGTACACCGACGCCTGGCTGGCGCAACGCACCGTCAGGGGCCGCCCCTTGGCCCCCCGCACCGTGCAGACCTACCGGCACAGCCTCGACGCCCACATCCTGCCGAAGCTTGGTGACCAGCGTCTCGCCGCGATCACGCCGGCCGTCGTGCGTGCCTGGCACACCGAGGTGCTCGCCACCGGCGAGACCGCAGCACGGCAGGCCTACGCGATCCTCCGCGCCGTCCTCAACACCGCGGTCGCCGACGAGCTGCTCGCCCGCAACCCGTGCCGGATCACGGGCGCCGGGCAGCCGCACTCCCCCGAGCGCCCCCTGCTCGACCTCGAGGCAGTACAGGCCATCACCGCCGAGATGCCACCGCACCTGCGCGCGCTGATCACCCTCGTGTTCTGGGCCTCGCTTCGAATCGGTGAGGCCGTCGCCCTCGAACGCCGCGACGTCGACCTCGACGCCGGCACCCTCCGGGTCGAGCGGCAGCAGGTCGAGCTCACCGGCAATGAACCGGTAATCACACCCCCGAAGGCCTCAAGCCGCCGAACCGTGCACCTCCCCGCGCAGGCCGTCGCCGCACTTCGTCGGCACCTCGCCGAGAACCCCCGGCTGCCGGGCGCCCGGCTGTTCACTACGAGCACCGGGACGCTGCTCCGCGCGTACCACGTGCAGCAGGCCTGGCAGGGCGCGCGAAAGCGCACCGGCTACCCGGACGCGCACATCCACGACCTGCGGCACGCCTCGCTCACCCTCAACGCCCAGCTGGGCGCCACCACCGCAGAGCTCATGCGCCGCGCGGGGCACGCCTCCGCCCGAGCCGCCCAGATCTACCAGCACGCGGCCGAGAGCCGGGACGCCGAGCTCGCCGCCCGGCTGAGCCGGATCCCGGACCCTCTAGGGCACATGGAGGGCACGACAGCCCCAGGAGCTTGATCTAGAGGCTTCGGGGCGCTTGTTCGACAAGCACCTGCGAGAGCATTACCGCAGGTCAGCGGAGACGGACGGGAATCGAACCCGCCAGGACGAGATCCTCGCCCTCACCGGTTTTGAAGACCGGGGCGCCCACCAGGAACGCGTACGCCTCCCTCAGCACCGCGGAGCCCGCGGGTGCCGACGGCCGGACCTTAGCGCGCCGCACCCCGGGCCGCCCGCCGCGGGCGACGACCGGCGACCCGGGGAGCGGTGGGACTAGCGGATGATCTGCAGCTGGGGCTGCGGGTTGAGGTGGTCGAGCTTGCGCGCGCCCGCCGTCTCCGGCCCCGTCAGCTTGAGTGCGGACCGTTGCAGGCGAAGTCCGTGACGACCTTCGGCTCTGGGCATATTCCACGGTTGGTTCCCGGCGCCTGGCAGCATGCCTTCGTGGACGACACGGGCGCGCACCTCCACTCCGAGCACCCGTTCCTGCTCCCCGCGGCCGAGCGCGCCCCCGTGCGCCGGGTGCGCGGCCGCCTCGCCGCCCCCGTCACCCTCTGGACGGCCGGGGCGGGGCCGGAGCGCGTCGGCCTCACCGTGTCGTCGGTGCTGGTGGTGGAGCCCGGGGTCCTGCTCGGCGTCGTCGGCGAGGACACCGACCTGGCGGACGCGCTGGAGGAGTCGGCGCAGGCCGTCGTCCACGTGCTCGACTGGCGTCACCGTCGGCTCGCCGACGCCTTCGCGTTCGTCGCGCCCGCGCCGGGCGGCCCGTTCCGACTCGCCGACTGGACGCCGACCCCGTGGGGCCCCGTCCTCTCGCCCGCGCCCACGTGGGTGGGCTGCCGCGTCCGGAGCACCCGGACAGTCGGCTACGGTGTGCTCGTCGAGGCCGAGGTCGAGCACGCCGCGGTCGAGGACGACCCGGGCGACCCGCTGGTGTGGCAGCGCGGGGAGTACCGGCACCTCCGCTGACCGCGGCTCGCCGCCGGCCTGCTCACCCCCGCGGTACGACGAGCAGCGAGTCCACGACATCGGTCAACGCCCCGCCCTCGCGCAGCACCGCCCGCTGCCGGGCCGCGTTCGACCCGGTGACGCGCAGCCGCCCGAGCAGGTGCTCGACCTCGTCGAGGTCGCCGAGCGCCACCAGTGCCGGCCGCACCCAGGCGAGCAGCGCCTCGACGAGCGACCAGGCCGGCCGCGGTCGTCCGGTCAGCACGTCGACCCCGACGCCCTCCAGCCCGCTGTGTGCGGCCCGCCAGTGGGCGGCGGCGAGCAGCTCCTGCGGCGCGGGCGGGGGGACGTCCCCGCGGCGCAGGGCCTGCCCGGCCGTCAGGGCCAAGCCGCGGACGAGCGCCGCGAGCAGGACGGCCTCGTCCACTGTCGCGCAGACGTCGGTGACCCGGACCTCCAGCGTCGGGTGCACGTCGGACGGGCGGATCGTCCAGTACACCTGCGCCCGGTCGAGGACGACACCGCTGGTGACCAGGGCGTCCACCACCGCGTCGTACTGCTCGACGCTGTCGAACGGGGGGGTCGGGCCGGAGACCGGCCACCGGGACCAGAGCACGCTGCGCCAGCTCGCGTAGCCCGTGTCCCTCCCCCGCCACAGCGGGGAGCCGGCGGTGAGCGCCAGCAGCACGGGCATCCAGGGGCGCAGCAGCGTGCCGACCGCCACCGCCGTACGCCGGTCCGGCATGCCGACGTGGACATGGCAGCCGCAGACCCCCTGGTCCTCGGCGATCGGGCCGAAGTGGTCGGTGATCGCGCGGTAGCGGGACGTCTCGGTCACCGGCGGCGGCTCGCCGGGCAGCACGGGGGCGGCCATCGCGGCGAGCCGGCACCCGACCGACTCGGCCGCCGTGACCAGGCCCGTGCGCAGCCGCCCCAGCTGCCGCCGTACGTCGGCCAGGTCGGCGCAGACGGGCGTCGCGGTCTCGACCTGCGCCTGGGTGAGCTCGCCGGTGACCTGCGCGCCCAGGTCCGGGCCGGCAGCGGCGAGCACCCGGGGCGCGACCGGGACAAGGTCGCGGGTGCGGGGGTCGACGAGGAGGAACTCCTCCTCGACGCCGAGGGTGGTCATCGCAGGGTCCAGCGTGCGGGGTTCCAGCGCGCTCACCAGCTCGTGGCCCGCGGCCTGCCCTCGGCGTACCCGGCGGCGCTCTGCACTCCGACGACCGCCCGCTCGGCGAACTCCGCGAGCGAACGCGCGCCGGCGTACGTGCACGCGCTCCGGACCCCGGCGACGATCCCGTCGAGCAGGTCCTCCACCCCCGGGCGCGCGGGGTCGAGGTACAGCCGCGACGTCGAGATGCCCTCCTCGAACAGGGCCTTGCGGGCGCGCTCGTACGGCGAGTCGTCGGACGTCCGCGCCTTGACCGCCCGGGCCGACGCCATGCCGAAGCTCTCCTTGTAGAGCCGGCCGTCGGCGTCGCGGGCCGCGTCGCCGGGCGACTCGTGCGTGCCGGCGAACCACGAGCCGATCATGACGTTGCTCGCACCGGCGGCCAGCGCGAGGGCCACGTCGCGGGGGTGGCGCACCCCGCCGTCGGCCCACACGTGCCGGCCGAGCCGCCGGGCCTCCGCCGCGCACTCGAGCACCGCGGAGAACTGCGGCCGCCCCACGCCCGTCATCATCCGCGTGGTGCACATGGCGCCCGGCCCGACGCCCACCTTCACGATGTCGGCACCGGCCTCGACGAGGTCGCGCACGCCGTCCGCGGAGACGACGTTGCCCGCGACGACCGGCACCTGCGGGTCGAGCCCGCGCACCGCCCGCAGCGCGTCGACCATCTTCTCCTGGTGGCCGTGGGCGGTGTCGACAACGAGCAGGTCGGCGCCGGCCTCCAGCAGGCCCTTGGCCTTGCCGGCGACGTCGCCGTTGACGCCCACGGCCGCGGCGACGCGAAGGCACCCGGCGGCGTCCACGGCCGGCGTGTAGATCGTCGCCCGCAGGGCCGCGGTTCGCGTGAGGATGCCGACGAGGCGCCCGTCGGCGTCGACGACCGGCGCCAGGCGGCGGCGGGCGGCGTGCAGCGCGTCGAAGGCCTGCTCGGGCGCGTCCGTGGCGGGCACGAGCAGCAGGTCGCTCGACATCACCTCGTGCAGTTGCGCGTACCGGTCGACGCCCTGGCAGTCGGCCTCGGTCACGACGCCGACGGGCCGCCCCTCGTCGACGACGACTACGGCGCCGTGGGCGCGCTTGGGCAGCAGCCCGAGCGCCGCCCCGACCGTGTCGTGGGGGCCGAGGGTGAGCGCGGTGTCGTGGACGGGGTGCCGGGCCTTGACCCAGTCGATGACCTCGGCGACGACCTCGACGGGGATGTCCTGCGGCAGCACGGTCAGCGCGCCGCGACGGGCCGTCGTCTCGGCCATGCGCCGCCCCGCGACGGCCGTCATGTTCGCCACGACGATCGGGACGGTGGTGCCCGACCCGTCGCCCGTCGCCAGGTCGACGTCGAACCGGGACGTCACCGAGGAGCGCGACGGCACCATGAAGACGTCGTCGTAGGTCAGGTCGTGAGCGGGCTGGTTGTCGACGGTCTGACCGCGCAGGAATCGCACGGTGTCGAGATGCTACCGGTCGCGTGGGATCCTGGGAGCACTGTGACCGCTCCCGCCCTCGCTCCCGCCGCCCCCGGGACCGTCGCCGCCCCGCTCCCCCTGGGCCCGCACACGGTCTGGCCGCCCGTCGTCCTCGCCCCCATGGCCGGCGTCACCGACCTGGCCTACCGCACGCTGTGCCGGGAGTACGGCGCGGGCCTCTGCGTCAGCGAGATGGTGACGAGCCGCGGGCTCGTCGAGCGCGACGAGAAGTCGTTCCGCTACCTGTCCTACGCCCCCGACGAGCCGCTGCGCAGCGTCCAGCTGTACGGCGTGGACCCGGCGGTCGTCGAGGGTGCCGTCCGGCTGGTCGTCGACGAGGGCCGCGCCGACCACGTCGACCTGAACTTCGGCTGCCCCGTGCCCAAGGTGACCCGGCACGGCGGCGGCGCGGCCCTGCCGTGGAAGCGGCGGCTGTTCCGCGACGTGGTGCGCGGGGCGGTGCGCGGGGCGCAGGGCCGGGTCCCGGTGACGGTGAAGATGCGCGTCGGCGTCGACCCCGAGCACGTCACCTACCTCGACGCGGGCCGCACCGCCGAGGACGAGGGCGCCGCCTGGGTGGCCCTGCACGGCCGGACCGCGATCCAGGGCTACTCCGGCGAGGCCGACTGGTCCGCGATCACCCGACTCGTCGACGCCCTCGACGTGCCGGTGCTCGGCAACGGCGACGTGTGGGAGGCCGCCGACGCCGTCCGGATGCAGCGGGAGACCGGCTGCGCGGGGGTCGTCGTCGGCCGCGGCTGCCTCGGCCGGCCCTGGCTGTTCCGCGCCCTCGCGGCGGTGCTGGAGGGGCGGGAGGCGCCGCGCGACCCCGGGCTCGCCGAGGTTGCCCGCGTGCTGCGCCGCCACGCCGAGCTGCTCGTCGACCTCCGGGGGGAGGGCGACGGGCTGCGCCACCTGCGCAAGCACATGGCCTGGTACCTCAAGGGCTTCGTCGTCGGCGGCACGGTCCGGTCGCGGCTCGGGCTCGTGTCGAGCCTCGCCGAGCTCGACGACCTCCTCGCCGAGCTCGACGGCGACCAGCCGTTCCCCGCGAGCGAGCAGGGCCGGCCCCGCGGCCGCACCAGCCCCAGCGCCCGCGTCGTGCTCCCCGAGGGCTGGCTCGACGACCGCGACAGCGGCGTCGCGCCCGCCCTCGCAGAGCTGAACGTCTCCGGCGGGTAGGGCGCCGTCGTGGGGATCCCGACGAGCCGCCTGCCGCGCCCAGTCCACCTGCCGCGCCCAGTCCACCTGCCGCGCCCAGTCCGCCTGCTGAGCCTGCCCGCCGGGGCGGCGGCCCTGGCCGCGGAGGGCGCCGTACGACGGCTCGCGGGCCAGGACCCGGACGTCGTACGGCGACAGCTGCGGCGGCGCAACGCCGACCGGACGCGCGCGTGCTCGGTGACCTCAAGGGCGGGGCACTCAAGGCAGGGCAGCTGCTGTCGACGGTCGAGGCGCTGTTCCCCGCCGACCCGCTGGGCGGGGCCGTCTGGTCCGAGGCGCTGACCGCCCGCCACCCGGGAGGGGGCCACCGCACTCCCGCTGGCCGACCTGGAGCCCGTCCTGGCCGCCGAGCTCGGCCCCGGCTGGCGGAGCCGGTTCGCGGCGTTCGACGACGTGGCTGCCGCCGCGGCGTCGCTCGGCCAGGTGCACCGCGCGACGTGGCCGGACGGCCGGTCGGTGGCGGTGAAGGTGCAGTACCCCGGGGTGCGGGAGGCGCTGGCCACCGACGTCCGGGCGGTGTCGGCGATGACCCGGCTCGTGGGTCTCGTCGCCCGCGGCCTGGCGCTGCCCCCGCTCGTCGCCGAGCTCCGCGACCGGCTCGTCGAGGAGCTCGACTACGTCCACGAGGCCGAGGCGCAGCGGCGGTTCGCGGTGGCGTACGCCGACGACCACGAGATCGTCGTCCCCGGCGTCGTGCTGGCGACGGGACGCGTGCTGGTGACCGAGTGGCTGCCCGGCGCCCCGCTGTCGGAGGTGATCGCATCCGGCTCGCCGGAGGACCGCGACCGGGCCGGCGCCCTCTACCAGCGGTTCCTCGTCTCCGGGCCGGAGCGGGCCGGCCTGCTGCACACCGACCCGCACCCCGGCAACTTCCGCCTGCTGACGGGGAACAGCGACGGCCCGGCGAGGCTGGGCGTCTTGGACTTCGGGTCGACGCTGCCCCTGCCCGGCGGGATGCCCGCGACCTTCGGCCGGCTCATCCGCGTGCTGCTCGCCGGCGAGCCGGACGCCGTCGCCCAGGGGCTGCGTGACGAGGGCTTCCTCGCCCCCGGCACGACGCTGGGGCCGGACGACGCCCGCAAGCTCCTCGACTACATGGCCCCCTTCACCGAGCCGGCGCGGCATGAGGGGTTCGCCTTCTCCCGCACCTGGCTGCAGGGGCAGTTCGCCCGCGTCAACGACCCTCGCTCGCCGGAGTTCGGCGTCGCGCTGCGACTGTCGATGCCCGCCGAGCACCTGTTCACGCACCGTGTGTGGCTGGGGCTCGTCGGGGTGCTCTGCCAGCTGGAGGCCACGGTGCCCGTGCGGCCGGTGCTCGAGCGCTGGCTGCCGGGTTTCACCCGGTCGGACGCGGCTCCCGGCGTGCCGAGCGCTGCCGGACGACGTACCGTCCGGGTGCATGACGGCGCAGACATCTCCAGCGGCAACGGTCCCGGCTGACGTAGCGGTGCCGGGTGAGGTGGCAGCGCCGGCGAGCCGGCGGGCTCCCGGCGCGGGAAGCGCCCCGATGCGGGTGCGCCTGACGCAGTACGCCCACGGCGGTGGCTGCGCCTGCAAGATCCCTCCCGGCGAGCTCGAGTCCGTGGTGGGTGACCTCCTGGGCCAGACCGCGGCGGGCGCGACGGACCTGCTCGTCGGGCTGGAGAGCGGGGACGACGCCGCCGCGGTCCGCCTCGACGGCGACACGGCGATCCTGTCCACGGCCGACTTCTTCACCCCGGTGGTCGACGACGCGTACGACTGGGGCCGGATCGCAGCCGCGAACGCCCTGTCCGACATCTACGCGATGGGCGGGGTGCCCCTGGTCGCGCTGAACCTGCTCGGCTGGCCGCGGGACGTGCTGCCCCTCGAGCTGCTGCGGGAGGTGCTGCGGGGCGGGCTGGACGTGGCGCGGGAGGCCGGCTGCCACGTGGCGGGTGGGCACTCGGTGGACGACCCCGAGCCCAAGTACGGCATGGCTGTGACCGGCACCGCCAGGCCCTCGGAGCTGCTGCGCAACGACGCGGCGAGGTCAGGGCTCCCGCTGACGCTGACGAAGCCCCTCGGTGTCGGCGTGCTCAACACGCGCCACAAGGCGACGGGCGAGGTGTTCGAGCAGGCGGTCGCGACGATGACCCAGCTCAACCGCAGCTGCTCGGCGGCCGCGGTGGCGCTCGGGCACCGCGCCGCGACCGACGTCACCGGGTTCGGCCTGCTGGGCCACCTCTACAAGATGGCCCGGGCGAGCGGCGTGACCGCGGTCGTGGACGCCGCCGCCGTGCCCTACCTCGACGGCGCGCGCGAGACCGCGGCGGCCGGCTACGTCTCGGGGGGCACGCGCCGCAACCTCGACTGGGTCGCCCCGCACACGAGCTTCCGCCCGGGGGTGGGTGAGCTCGAGCGGCTGCTCCTGGCCGACGCGCAGACGAGTGGGGGCCTGTTGGTGGCGGGCGAGCTGCCCGGCTGCCCGGTCGTCGGCGAACTGGTGCCGCGGCGGGAGAGCGTCGTCGAGGTGCGCTGAGGCCGACGGCTGGCGGCGTGCGGGGTGCGTGCTCTCGTGGGTCACCCAGCGTGACCCGTGGGGTGAGCCCTCACGATCCAAGGGCCCGGCGACGGCGACCAGATGTGGCGAGCAGCGCCCAGGGTCGTTCACCAGGACACAGGCGACCAGACCGTGGCGCTGTCGCCCGGGCCGCAGGATGAGGACCCGCGGCCCGCGACCTCACGGTGCGTGACGAGTGCCGTCGCCCGCTGGTACCGCCAGCGAGTCACACCTGGCAGCGCGCAGCTCGCACACCTGGCGGTGCCGGCGCGCAGCTCGCTCCCCCGCGGGGCTCAGGCCGCCCCGCGCTCCGTCGCCGGGGTGACGCCCTCCGTCTCCGCCTCGACGGCCGGCAGGCCCTCGACCGCCTCCACAGGCGGGACGGCCGGCTTCGGCCCCTGCTCGTGGTAGTCGGCCTCCACGTTGACGCTCCACACGTCGTGGCGAGTGCCCGTGGCGATGTTCTCCGCGGTCAGCATCGCGGTGAGCATGGAGTGGTCCTGGTTGTTGTAGCGGTGCATGCCGTTGCGCCCGACCGGGTGCACGTTCGGCACCTCCGCCTCGAGCCACCCGCGGATGACCTCGACGGCGGCCGCGTACTTCCCGTCGTACACGGGATAGGCCTTCGGCATCCGGACGACGAAACCGCGCTCCACCCGGTCAGCGTCGACCAGGCCGAGCGACGCCAGCTCGCGCTTGCCGAGCTCGATCAGCTCCTCGTCGGGGGAGTTCCACACCTCGTCGCCCACGGACACGAAGTACTCGAGCCCCAGGCAGGTGCGCCCCTCCTTGACGAGGAAGGGTGACCAAGAGCCGAAGTTCTGGATCCGGCCGACGTTGACCTCGGGCGAGTGGATGTAGATCCAGTTGTCGGGGAAGCCGTACTCCTCCGGCACGACGAGGGCGACCGTGAGGAAGTCGCGGAACTCCAGCGCCCGCGCGGCCTCCTGCACGGCCGGCGGCGCCGGCGGGTCCATGGAGAGCACGAGCGACGGCAGGGCCATCGAGGAGATGACCTCGTCGGCGTCGTACCGGTGGGTGCTGCCGAGGTCGGAGCGCCGTGCCCCGGGAGCACCCGCCCCGGAGCCGTAGCCGCCCGTCACCTCGGTGGTGACCGCGACAGCGCCGCGGCCCGGCTCGCGGTGGACGGCGCGGACCTTCTCCTCGAGCAGGACCCGCCCGCCGGCCGCCTCGATCTTGCCGGCCGCGGTCTCCCACATCATCCCGGGGCCGTACTTCGGGTACTGGAACTCCTCGATGAGCGAGGCGATGTCCTTCTGGTTGCGCCTGGGCATCAGCGAGTTCAGCACCGCGTTCAGCAGGTTGAGGTTCTTGATGCGCTGCGCGGCCCAGTCGGCCTGGATCTGGTCGGCAGGCCGGCCCCAGACCTTCTCGGTGTAGGTCTTGAAGAAGATGCGGTAGAGCCGCCACCCGAATCGGGCCGCCGTCCACCCCTCGAACGTCGTCTGGTCCTTCGGCGGGTGGATCCGCACCCACACGTAGGACAGGACGCAGAGCAGCGCCTCCACCGGGCCGAGGTTGCGCAGAGCGTTCGACGCCTTCAGCGGGTAGTCGTAGAGCTTGCCCTTGTAGAAGATGCGCGACATCCGCGGCCGCAGCAGGAAGTCGCTGTCGGGCAGGATCTCGTGCCACAGCGCCTCGACCTCGGGCACCTTGGTGAAGAAGCGGTGGCCGCCGATGTCGAAACGCCAGCCCTCGCGCTCCGCCGTCCGGCTGATGCCGCCGACCATCGCGTCGCCCTCGAGCACCGTCACGGGCACGTCGCGCTTGACCAGTTCGTAGGCCGCGGTCAGCCCGGCAGGTCCGGCGCCGATGACGACGACCTGCGGCCGGGACGGCTGGGGCGCGGCAGGCGCCGGCGTACCAGACACAGCGGGGACGGCTTCGGTCACGCGGGCACCTCGAGCGGGGTCACGGGGGACGAGACGCCGCAGCAGCGCCCCGTCGGACGCCCCGAGTCTGGCACGGAAGAGCCCGGCCCCTCCCCAGGACACCCCGCGAGGAGAGGTCGGGCTCGTCACAGCCGCGTGTCTAGCCCGTGAACAGCTGGCTGGCTCGGATCAGCGTCTGACTGATCCCGTAGGCCAGCGGGACGCCGACGATCGTCCACGCGATGGCCAGCTTGACGCCGTTGCCACCGCCTGCGCCGTCACCGCCCTGCCCGTGCTGACCGTGCTGACCGTGCTGCCCGGGACCCGCACGCTCCCCGACTCGCTCGCTCACGCGCCCGCTCCTTCCGCTCCAGCGGCCCGGACCCCGCCCGGTGCCATGCTCCGCCCGGCCTCACGCCGGGGCGCGTCGATCGTGGTCGCCTGCTCACTCGGCCGGTGGGCCGCCTCGGGAGCGGAGGTGTCGCCCACGAAGTGGTGCTTGGGGTCGACCGGCCGCATCAGGAAGTTCGCGATGAACCCGACGACCAGCAGACCCACCATGACGAGGAGCGAGAGCCGGTACGCCGCCGCTCCCTCGAGGCCCGCGTCGCGCTGGCTGCCCGTGATGATGTTGACGATCGCCGGCCCCGCCACGCCGGCCGCGGACCAGGCGGTCAGCAGCCGGCCGTGGATGGCGCCCACCTGGTAGGTGCCGAACATGTCCTTGAGGTACGCCGGGATCGTGGCGAACCCGCCACCGTAGAACGACAGCGCCACGACCGTGACGGCGACGAAGAGGAAGAGGCTCGTGGAGCCCACTGTGGTGAGGAGGAAGAACATGAGCGCGCCCACGCCCAGGTAGATCATGTAGGTGGGCTTGCGGCCGATCACATCCGAGGTGGACGACCAGACGATGCGTCCCGTCATGTTGCCGATGCTCAGCACGCCGACGAAGCCGGCGGCGGCGGCCGCGGTCACCGACGGGAAGAAGTCCTGCACCATCGGCGCAGCCTGCTCGAGGATGCCGATGCCGGCGGTGACGTTGCAGAACAGCACCGTCCAGAGCAGCCAGAACTGGGGGGTCTTCATGGCCTGGTCGACCGCCACGTTGGCCGTCGTCTGCATGGCCTTCTGCTTCAGCGTGCTCGGGTCGAAGCCGGCCGGCTTCCACCCGGGCGCGGGCAGTCGCACGGTGAAGACGCCGAACATCATGAAGATGAAGTAGCCGATCCCCAGCGTCAGCCAGGTCGGCACGAGGCCGGCCGCCAGGTTCTCCGTGCTGCCGTAGCTCGCCAGCAAGCGGTTGGACAGCGGGGACGCGATCAGCGCGCCGCCGCCGAAGCCCATGATCGCGAGACCCGTGGCCAGGCCCGGGCGGTCGGGGAACCACTTGATGAGCGTCGACACCGGGGAGATGTAGCCGAGCCCGAGCCCGATGCCGCCGATGAAGCCGTAGCCGAGGTAGACCAGCCACAGCTGCTTCGTCGCGATGCCGAGCGAGCCGACGAGGAACCCGGTGGCGAAGCAGCACGCGCTGACGAACATGGCCTTGCGCGGCCCGTTGCGCTCCATCCACTTGCCGCCGAACGCGGCCGAGAGGCCCAGCATCACGATCGCGATGCTGAAGATCACCGCGACGGAGAACTCCGAGCTGCCGAAGTGGGACACCAACGGCTTCTTGAAGACGCTGAACGCGTAGGCCTGGCCGATGGACAGGTGGACGGCGAGCGCCGCCGGGGGCACCAGCCAGCGGCTGTAGCCGGGACCGGCGATGCTCTGCTCGCGGTCCAGGAACGAGAGCGCACCCACGCGCAGTCTCCTCGTGTCAGGGTCGGAGCGAGGCGTCGCGCCGACGGGGTGTGACCAGTGTCCTACACGGGACGGTCTGCGCGCACCGGTGCCCCCCGCGACACACGGTCACGCTGCGGCACGACCGTGTATTTCGGGTCCTTCGCGGAGTCGACGCCGCCGTAGTAGATGCCGAACCGGGTGCACGCGGACCCCGCGAGCAGCGCGGCCCCGCCGAGCACCGCGGCGGTCCGGCTGCGCCGGCCCAGCAGCCCGCCCACC